>NZ_JARGEE010000127.1:0-21713 GCF_033794485.1 Streptomyces sp. MB09-02B | reverse complement strand
GTCGGGGTGCGCCCGGGGCCCGCGTGGGGCCTCGTCGGAGGGCCGTCTTCCGGGCAGAAAAAACGGGCCGGTCCGTGGGGGGGAGACGGACCGGCCCGAGGGGGGGTTTCCACCATAACCCTTCGTGAGTGATGCTGCGTGCATCGGCGTGCCACAACTACTCTCCGAAGTCGGGCGACAGCGTGGCGGTGAGCGCGGAAGCGTTCATTCTGGGTGTGATCGAGGGGTGATCATGGCCGAATCTCGGCGGATTCCAAGGGGAAATGAAGGAATCTCGGCAGGAATGCGGGGTTTGGGTACCCTTGTGCGACTTCCGAGGGGAAGAACCTCGGCACCCCCGTACGGGTGAAGCGCGGGCGGACTCGCGCTTGACGGCGGCGGCGGGGCGCACGGCTTCGCGCAGCCCCCTCCACTGCGCGAGGCCGTGCCGCGCAGCTTTGCTTACGCGAATTACCTTGGTCTGAACCTACGCGAGTAGACCTGGAGAAGCCAAGCCGCGGGCGGTAACGATGTGGACACCGGCTCAGCCGGCCTGCGGCTTGCGGGCCTCGAACAGATGGCGGGCGCTGTGCGCGACGAACGGGCCCTCGGCCTCGATCCGCTCGTGCAGGGCGCGGAGCTGGGGGAGGTACGCCTCGACGGTGAAGCCGGGCACCATCCAGACCACCTTCCTGAGGAAGTGCACGACCGCGCCGATGTCGTGGAACTCCATCCGCAGCCGCTCGGCCCGAAGGTCCACGATCTCCAGCCCGGCCGCCTCGGCGTCGGCCCGTTCCCCGTCGGGATGGCGGGCGCTCCGGTTCCCCTCCGGCAACGGGCCGGTGAAGTGCTCGACGAGTTCGTAGGCGCTGCTCGGTCCCACGTGCTGCGCGAAGTACGTGCCGCCGGGCCGCAGCACCCGGGCGATCTCCGGCCAGTGCGCCCGCACCGGGTGCCTGCTGGTGACCAGGTCGAACGCCCCGTCGGCGAACGGCAGCGGGGCGTCCTCAGCGCTGGCCACCACCACCGCGCCCCGAGGGTGCAGCAGGGCGGTCGCCTTCGCGACGTTCGGCGGCCACCCCTCCGTGGCCACGCTCACCGCCGGAAGCCGGGGAGCGGAAGCGAGCACCTCGCCGCCGCCGGTCTGGATGTCCAACGCAGCCGAGGCCCGCCCGAGCCGCTCGGCCATCCCCCGCGCGTACCCCCACGACGGCCGGGCCTCCGTGGCCCGCCCCTCGAACCACGAGAAGTCCCACCCCTCGGTGGGCACGGCATCGCCCTCGGCGACGAGTTCTTCGAAGGTGCGGGATGCGGCGGTGGGGGAGGGGAGGGAGGCCATGGGACCCGATTTTCCCCGGCGACGAAGCAGTCGGCGACTGGTTTTCCGGCGCTGAAGGGCAGTGGGCGAAGCCCCTGCCCCTTCAGGGGCGCGGGGAACTGCGCGACCAGCCACCTCCGACCCGCGGCCGCTCCACAACCCCACCCCCGAGCTCTGAGGCGATTCCCGGCCACCCGCCGCGAGGCGTCCGCGCCCTACTCGGAGAGAACCGCCTCCGCCTCCACCGTGACCCCCACCGCCTGCACCACGGACGCGACCCGGAACGCCTCCTGCACGGTCTCCCGGCTCACGCCGGCCCCCCGCAGCACCCGCTCGTGCGAGTCCAGACACGCCCCGCACGCATTGATCGCGGACACGGCCAGCGCCCACACCTCGTAGTCGGCCCGGTCCACCCCGGGATCGCCGATGGCCTTCGTCCGCAGCCCCGTCCGCAGCGCGCCGTACTCGTGGTCGGACAGCAGATGCCGCGTACGGAAGAAGACGTTGCTCAACGCCATCGCCGCGGCCGCGGACTTCGCCGCCGTGTACGCCTCCGGCGACAGCCGAGCCCGCGCCTCGGGCGCCAGCTCGCGCAGCACGATCGCCGAACGCGAGGCGATCGCCGTGACCAGCACCGTGCCCCACAACCGCTGCGCCGACAGCCGCGAGTCACCGAGGACGGCGTCGAGGTTCCGGCGGAGGTCCCCCGCGTAGTCCGGAATCAGGGACCTCAAGGTGTCGAGCGACATGGCGTCCTCACTCCGGGCAGGTGGCAGGTGGCAGGTGGGGGTCCAGTGTGGCGGTGCCGCGGGGCCGGCGCGGCACCGTCCTACTCCGTACGCAGGCCCTCCGGCCGCATGAGCCGCACCAGCGGCGGCATGCTCAGGGCCGTGACCAGCAGGACGACGCCCGCGCCGATGCCCGTCATCGACAGCACACCCAGCCAGTCGACGGCGACCCGGAAGCCCGTCATCTTCAGCAGTACCGCTCCCAGGGTCAGCCCGACCGACGAGGCCAGGACGAGGCCCAGCGTGATCGGGATCGCCGTCTGCCACAGCACGGACAGACCGAGCGTGCGGCGTCGGGTGCCGAAGGCGACCAGGGCCGACAGCAGCTTCCTGCGTTCGCGCAGCTGCTCCAGCTGGGAGACCAGGAGGCTCGCGCCGATGAGGACGAGCACGGCGGACGCGCCGACCAGCAGACCGGTGCGGATGCTCGTGAACTGGTCCAGTCGACGGGTCGACGCCCACTCCCAGGTCCGGATCAGCGGATCGACCGCGACGGCGGCGTTGCGCACCTCGTCGAGCGCGTTCGGCACCTCGGGATCGGTGCGGACGTAGATGGTGCTGGAGAGTTCGTCCCCGGTCTGCGCGGGCAGGGCACCGCGGGTGGCCAGCAGCCCCTCCGTGCCCATCAGCAGCGGGTCGGGCCGCCGGGACACCTGTTGTACCTCGGCCGGCAGCTTCCAGGCGATCTCGGCTCCCGGCTCCTCCCCGCCGAGCGACGCGCCGAAGTACAGCGTCTTCCCAGGGACACCGAACTGCATCACGTCGGCGTCCCTGGACCTCTCAGGAGTTTTCATCACGAAGACGTCACCGTCCCGGCACGAGGAGAGCGTGGCGAGTTCGCGCAGCGCGGCACAGTCGCCGACGGTCACCCCCATCCATGCGTCGGGGTCCTTGGCGGTGGGGGAGACCTCCGCGGTGGAGAGCACGGCCGTGGTCTTGGCCCCCTTGGCCCGCTTCAGTTCCTCGCCCGCGACGCTCAGGGGGAGGTCGTCCGGCAGCGTCAGCTCCATCTGGGTACGGGTGACGTCCTTGCCGGTCGACTCGGTGTACCTGCCCTCGGCGCCGGCGAACAGCATCTGCAGGGCGATCGCGCCGGCCACCGCCACCGCGATGCCGTTGACCATGCGGGCCGCCGTACCGCTGCTCAACTGGAGCCTGCGGACGGCCAGTTGCCAGGAGACGGCGCCGGAGCCCAGCCGGGCGACGAACGCCTCGACGACCCACGGCAGCAGCGCGGTGATGCCGAACAGCAGCAGGACGACACCGCCGATCACCATGTACTCGTTGAACGTCCCGTTCTCCGAGCCCTGGCCGATCATCGGGTAGAGCAGGGCGAGACCGGCGAGCGGTGGCAGCAGCCGCCACCAGAGCCTGCGGCGCGGCGGTTTGGCCGTGCGGACCACGCCGAGCGGCTCGATGACGACGCCGCGCAGCGCGAACAAGGTGACGAGGACGGCGGCGGCCGGCACCGCGAGCGCGACCAGCAGGGCCAGACCGGGGGAGGGGTCGAGGTCGCTAGGGAACACGCTGACGTCGAAGACCTCGACGGAGCCGGCGACCTCCCTGCCGAGCATGAAGAAGCCGGCGCCGAAGACCAGCCCCAACAGGGCGCCCGCGAGCGCCTCGCCTGCCGCGATCCGACGGGTCATCCGCCCGTCGGAGCCGACCAGCCGCAGCGCCGCCAGCCTGCGGTCGCGCCGCTCGCCGCCGAACCGTACGGCCGTGGCGATGAAGACCGCGACGGGCATCAGCAGCACCACGAAGACGACCAGGGTGAGCAGCAGGAGGATCGGGTCGACCTCGTCCTCGTGGGGCGCGCCGGTGGTGTCCGTCCCGAACGCGTCGATCCGGGCCACCACCGAGCCGTCGACGCGGTCGGCGATCCCCTTCGCGCCCGCGTAGTAGACGAGGTCGGTCGAGCCGATGAGCCCGGCCTGGCCGATGGTGCCCACCGTCTCGTACGGCAGGCGCTCGCGCAGGAGCTTCCCGGCGTCGGACTTCAGCAGGTCGGACAGGGCGGGGGAGACGACCATCTCGCCCGGCGCGGGGAACTCGGCGAGGCCGGGCGGCAGCGGCGCGCCCGCACCCTCGGGTTCGAGGAGCCGTCCCCGGATCTCCTGCTGCCGGTACTCGGTGTCGGTGTCCGCGATGACCAGGCTCTTGTCGGTCGCCTTGGTCTGGGGCTGGAGGTAGCCGATGCCCCGGTCCTGCCGGGCCTCCTCGCGGGTCTCCCGCGCGGACAGCACGTTCGGCACCGCCGCCGTGAGCAGCAGCAGCGCCACCCCGAGGCCGACGCCGACGGCGGTGAGCAGGGCCCGCACCCACCCCTCACGGCCCCCGGTGAAGGTGAACCGCACCCCCATCGCCAGGTCCCGGTACCACTGGCGGAACACGGCGGGGCTCATACGACGCGCTCCATGTCCCGGGACTTCCCGTCCCGTACGACGATCTCGCGGTCGGAGTACGCGGCCACCCGTGCCTCGTGCGTGACCAGGACGACGGCGGCGTTGGTGGACCGGGCGGCCTCGGTGAGCAGCTCCATCACCCGCTCGCCGTTGAGGGAGTCGAGCGCGCCGGTGGGCTCGTCCGCGAACAGCACCCGGGGGCCGGTGACCAGGGCCCGTGCGACGGCGACCCGTTGGCCCTGGCCGCCGGAGACCTCACCGGGACGCTTGCGGGCGAGGTCGTCGACCTCCAGGCGTTCCATCCAGCCGAGGGCGGTCCGCTCGGACTCCTTGCGGGAGGCGCCGTTCAGCCGGAGCGGCAGGGCCACGTTCTCCACACACGTCAGCTCCGGTACGAGCCGGCCGAACTGGAAGACGAACCCGAACTCGCTGCGCCGGAGCGCGCTGCGCTGGGCGTCGTTCATGGAGGCCATCTCGCGGCCGTTGTAGGTGATCGAGCCCGAGTCGGGCGGCACGATCCCGGCGAGACAGTGCAGCAGCGTCGACTTGCCGGAGCCGGAGGGGCCCATCACCGCGACGACCTCGCCGGGGTGGATGGAGAACTCGGCGCCGTCCAGCGCGGTGGTCGGGCCGTAGGCCTTGCGCAGATCGGTCGCGACGAGCAGGGAACCGGCGGGCGCCGGTGAGAACGCCGAGTTCACCGGGTCACCGCCTCGGCCAGCTTGCCCAGTCGGGCGGCGGTCAGCTCCAGCCATCGCAGGTCGGCCTCCAGGTGGAACAGGGCGTGGTCGCAGATCAGCTGGTCGGCCAGGTCGCCCTTGCGCTTGCGGTCGGTGAGGATGCGCATCATGCGCAGGTGCTCGGAACGCTGGGTGTCGAGGATGTCGGCCGCGTTCCGGTCGGTGAGCAGGGCGAGGACGACCTTCGTGTAGAGGGTCGACTGCAGATACGGCTCGGGCTTCTCGGGTGTCGCGAGCCACCGCTGGACATCCGTGATGCCGGCCTCGGTGATCGCGTACCGCTTGCGCTCGGGCCCGCCGCCGGGCTCGATGCCGTCGACCTCGACGAGGCCGTTCTTCAGCAGCCGCGACATCGTCGAGTAGACCTGGCCGTAGTGCAGCGGCCGGTCGTGACCGAACTTCTCGTCGAAGGCCCGCTTCAGGTCGTAACCGTGTCGGGGCCCGGACTCCAGGAGTCCCAGGAGGGTGTGACCGATGGACATGAGCACGACTGTACACACGAGGTATACACCGCACGTATACCTACCGTGTATAGGTGTCTGCCGGAGGTGAAAGGGGTGCTGGTCAGAGCCGATTGTCACGGTTCTGTCACCAACGCCGTCGGAAACCTGTGGGTCGGGTGGGGCAACCATCCCCCCTGTTGGAACGTCCGTTCCGGTGGGATGAGGTCTGCGACCGCGCGTCGCGCGTGCGCTTTGTCACGTCGTCACAGAGCGGACCGACTCCCTCTTGTCGTAGTCCTCGGTGTTAGCTTGCTGAGCTGACAACACCCGAGTGACGTATGAGACCGAGCAGAAGTCGGAGCGGACCGGAGCCATGGGACGAGCGGAAGAAAGACGAGCGCGGCAGCGCGGCGGTCGCCGCGCGGCGCCCCAGCGCTCGTCCGGAGGCGATGCGGGGGCGACGGCCGTCATAGCCCCGCCCGAGGGCGGCGGCCGGGCGGCTGCGCGCGCGGCGGCCAAGGCCGGCGGCAAGAAGCAGCAGAAGAGCCAGAAGAGCTTCCTGCGCCGCCTCTTCACCTGGAAGAAGATCCTCGGCACCTTCTTCGGTGTCTGCCTGCTCGGCATGGGCGCCTTCATCGTGCTCTACCTGATGATCGACATCCCCAAGGGGAACCCCGAGGCGACCCAGGAAAGCAACGTCTACAAGTTCTCCAACGGCAAGATCTTCGCCCGCACCGGCGACACCAACCGCGAGATCGTCGAACTCGACAAGGTCCCCGAGAAGGTCCAGATGGCGTTCGTCGCCGCTGAGAACAAGACCTTCTACTCGGACCCCGGCGTCGACTTCAAGGGCATGACGCGCGGTGTCATCAACACCCTCTCCGGCAAGGGCAAGCAGGGTGGCTCGACGATCACCCAGCAGTACGTCAAGAACTACTACCTGACGTCCGACCAGACGGTGACCCGCAAGCTCAACGAGCTGGTCATCTCCCTGAAGCTGGAGCGCGAGGAGTCCAAGGACTACATCCTCGCGGGCTACATCAACACCAGCTTCTACGGCCGTCAGGCCTGGGGCATCCAGGCCGCCGCCCAGGCGTACTACCGCAAGGACGCCAAGGACCTCACCGTCGAGGAGGGCGCCTACCTCGCAGCACTGCTCCAGGCCCCCAGCCAGTACGACCTGGCCACCGCCACCCCGACCGGCAGGAAGCTGGTCACGGCGCGCTGGAACTACGTGCTGGACAACATGGTCGAGATGAAGGAGCTGTCCGCCTCGGAGCGGGCGGACATGAAGCTCCCCAAGCCGAAGGCGCCCCAAGCCGCCGCCGGCATGGCCGGCCAGAACGGCTACCTGGTCGAGGCCGCCAACAACCAGCTGGCCAAGCAGCTCGTGGCCTCGGGCAAGGCGGATGACACCGAAGATGCCAAGGCGCTCATCGAGTTGCGCGGCTGGACGATCACGCTGAACATCAACCCGAAGAAGCAGGCCGCGCTGGAGAAGGCCGTCAAGGAACGCCTCACCAGCAAGCTCGACCCGAAGAAGCGCAAGGTCGACAAGCACATCCAGGCCGGCGCCGTCTCCGTCGACCCCAAGACGGGCAAGGTCGTCGCCATGTACGGCGGTGTCAACTTCGTGGAGCACTTCACGAACAACGCCACCCGCCGGGACTACCAGCCCGCCTCCACCTTCAAGCCCGTGATCCTCGCCGCGGCGGTCGACGAGGACGCCGAGACGCAGGACGGCGACCCGATCACCGCCAACACGATCTACGACGGTGACAGCCGTCACAAGGTCACCGACAACGGCACCGCGGTGGGCTTCGCCCCTCCCAACGAGGACAACGTCGACTACGACGACGTCACCGTGCAGACCGCCATGAACAAGTCCATCAACTCCGTCTTCGCCCAGATGGGCGTCGACGTGGGCATGGAGAAGGTCATGGAGGTCGCCGGGAAGCTCGGCATGGACACCGAGGGCATGGAGGCCGTGCCCGCCCAGACCCTGGGCTCCATGGGCGCCAGCCCGTTGGAGATGGCCGGCATCTACGCCACCCTCGACAACCACGGCAAGAAGGTCACCCCGACCATCATCGCCGAGGCCAAACGCCGGGACGAAGAAGTCAAGTTCGACGACCCGATCGGCGAGCAGGTCATCACCCGCGAGGCGGCCGACACGGTCACCTCGGTCCTCACCGGCGTGGTCGACGACGGTACGGCCAAGGTGTCCGTGCGCGAGAACCCGGCGCGCAACGGCCAGACGGTCGCCGGCAAGACGGGTACCTCCGACAAGAACCGCTCCGCCTGGTTCACCGGCTACACCCCGAACCTCGTGACCTCCGTCGGCCTCTTCGGCGAGGACATGAGCAAGAACGGCAAGCACGTCCCGATGTACGGAGCCGTCGGCGTCCCCCGGGTCAACGGTGGTGGCTTCCCCGCCCAGATCTGGGCCACGTACACCTTCGGCGTGATGGGCAAGACCGCCAAGTTCGACCTGGAGACCAAGCAGGGTGCCGCGGTCGCGCCCACGGAGTCCCCGACCCCGTCGCAGACGCCGTCCGCGACCCCGTCGGAGACGCCGTCCGCGACCCCGTCGGAGACGCCGAGCTCGGAGGAGCCCAGCAGCGAGCCCGCGACGACGCCGGAGACCACCCCGGAGGAAACCCCCTCGACCACCCCGGAGGAGACCCCGTCGGGCGACGCCGGCGGCATCGACTTCCCGACGAACCCGAATGACCCGCAGGTGGACGACTAGCGATCGAGATAAGCGGAGGGCGCCCGGTGATTCACCGGGCGCCCTTTGCGCGTCTGAGGGCCGCAGGCCCTCCAGGGGCGCGGGGCTGTGCCGATTTGCGGCTCCGCCGCGTGGGCGCGAGAAGCCCCACCGGACCCGCACCCGCCGAACTCGCGGAAGCCCTGCGGCGCTCCCGCGAAATCCCTCACGCCTGGTTCAGCTCGAACCACACAACCTTCCCCGCGCTCAACCGAGTGGCCCCCCACCGCTTCGCCAGCCGATTGACCAGGTAGAGCCCCCGGCCCCCCTCGTCCGTCGCCCGAGCCTGCCGAAGCCGAGGCAGCTGCGGCACGTCGTCCGTCACCTCGCACCGCAGCACATCGGTCCGCAGCAACCGCAGGGTGACGGGCCGCGTCGCATACCGCACCGCGTTGGTGACCACCTCGCTGATCAACAGCTCGACCGAGTCGGTCAGTTCCTCCAGCCCCCAGCGGGACAACGCGTGCCGGGCCAGCCGACGCGCCCGCCCCGGAGCCATCTCCTCCGGCTCCAGGAACCAGTACGCGACGTCGCTGGGAGCGATCCCATCGAAGCGCGCGGCAAGAAGCGCGATGTCGTCGTCACGGTCCCCCGGGCCGAGCATGTCCAGCACCTCGTCGCACAGCGCTTCCAGCGGCGGCGGATGGTCCGGCCCGGTCAACTGCGCGGTCGCGGCCAGCTTCTCCCGCAACTGCTCTATGCCGGTCCACACGTCCCGCAGCCGGGACTCCACCAGCCCGTCGGTGTACAGCAGCAGCGTGCCGCCGGCCGGCGCGTCCAGTTCGACCGCCTCGAAGTCCACCCCGCCCACGCCGATCGGCGCGCCCGGCGGTACCCGCAGCACCTCGGCGCGCCCGCCGAGATGCAGCAGCACCGGCGGCGGATGCCCGGCGTTGGCGATGGTGATCCGGTGCGAGACCGGGTCGTACACGGCGTACAGACAGGTCGCCATGCGGTCCGTACCGAGCCGCTGGGCCTGCTCGTCGAGGTGGTGCAGCACCTCCTGCGGCGGCAGATCCAGCCCCGCCAAGGTCTGCGCGGTGGTCCGCAGCTGACCCATGATCGCGGCCGAGGTCATCGAATGACCCATCACATCGCCCACGACCAGTGCGACCCGGCTCCCCGGCAGGGGGATCGCGTCGTACCAGTCGCCGCCGACCCGCGCGGTCTCGGCGGCCGGCAGATACCGGTGTGCGAGCCGCACGCCGGTGCACTTCGGGAGCGCCTCCGGCAGCATCGTGCGCTGCAACTCGTCGGCGATGTAGGCCTCGCGGCCGTACAGCACCGCCTTGTCGATGCCGAGCGCGCTGTGCGTGGCGAGCTGGGCGGCGACCAGCAGGTCGTCCTGCTCGAACGCCATCCGCTCCGGGCGGCGCAGGAACACCGCCGCGCCGATCACCCGGCGCCGGCCGCGCAGCGGGGCGAGGATCGCCCGCTGGCCGGTCGGCACGGTCAGTTCGGCGTCCGGGCCGAGGAGTTCCGGCAGCGCGTCGTGCGCGGCGGGAGCGTCCGCGAAGACCGGGCGCACACCCCGCAGCACCTCGGCGAGCGCCCCTCCGGGCCGCACCTCGCACTGCTCGGCGGTGACGACCGCCAGGTCCACGGGCTGCTCGGGCTGGAGCGAGGAGGGCATGAAGCCGCCCTCGGTGTCCCGCTCCTCCGGGATGCGGTCGGTGCGGCGCAGCCGCAGCACCATGGGCCCGGTGGGCCGCTCGTCACCGACCGGCAGCGGCTCGCGCAGATACACGAGGATCGCGTCCGAGAACGTCGGCACGGTGGCCCGGCACAGACCCATCACGATCTCGTCCAGGTCGATGCCCCGGGCGATCCGTCGGGTCGCGGCGCCCACGAAGCGCAGCCGGTCGCCGTCGCGGCGCATGGGCATGGGGGCGCCGGGCGGCACTCCCTGCCCGCCGCGCCGCTCCGGACCGCCGCCGTTGCCGCCGCCGCCGGTACCGCCGCCATTGCCGCTGCCGCCGCCGGTACCGCTGCCCGACCGGTCCGGCTCACCGCCGGGCTGCGCCGGGATGGTCTCCGGCGCGGGCCTCGGGCGGTGCGGGTCGGGCTCGGTGGCCGCGGGCTGCGAGTGCTCGGAGAGCGCCGGCTGGGCGTGCTCCGAGGGCGCCTCGCTCTTCGCGCACGAGGTCGTGGTGCCCGGCTCGGCCGGCGCGTCACCCATGCGTGCCTGAGCGGGTAAGGCCGTGGCGGGCGCGGTGCGCATCGGCTCCTGGGTACGCAGAAGCGCCCCGCGGGGGTCCGTGGGGGCGGCGCCGCCCTGAGGGCGCTCGTGGGAGGTGGGGTGCTCCGTCACGCGTGTCGAATCCATCCGTCCGGGACTGCGCGTCGTGAGCGCAGTGCGTCCCGCAAACCCGATACTTCGTCCCGCAGAAAGGCCGATACCCGGATTACGTGTCCTGGGAACGGAATTCCCGCGTGGTCAGAGGCAGTTCCTGTGGCACACACGGTACCGGTGGGCTCGTCGAACGACAGCACCGCCCGCCCGTCGGGCCGTCTCCGGCTCGCCCCGGTGTAACCCTCGTACCCCTTGCTCACGTCTTGCCGCCCCTCGGTGACGTACGGTCAAGCCCTGCCCGAACTGCGGGAGTTGCCCCTGTGAACTCTTGCGGAGGACGATCCTACGGTTGCGGACCGGGGGCGCATCAAGGGTCTCATGAGGACAAGTGCGCGGGCGTACGGTCCCAGTCGTCCGGGAGAGACGGTACTCCCCACGCCGGATTCGGGCGCCAGTGCTGCCAGCCGTCCGAGAACGGCGGGCCCCACGCGCGGATCACCTCGACCGCCGACAGCCCCGCTTCCCGCACCCGCTCGGCCGCCGACGCGTCCATCAGACCGTCCTGCTGGGCCTGCGCGAACTCGTCCTCGTCGAGCCAGTTCCACGATCGGTCCGGATACACGCAGATGTCCAGGAAGTGGTCCTCGGAGTCCACGCCGCCGTCCCAACGGGCCAGCGGGGTCTCCAGATTGACGTACCAGTTCTTGAAACGCCAACCCTGCTCCCAGAACAGCCACACCGACCACGGCTCGCCCGGCCGTGCCAGCTTCAGCACTCCGGAGCCCGACCACCGGCCGTGCCGCACGCCGCGTGGCTCCTTGTAGCGGGACGCGAGGGGTACCGAGTTCAGCGAGGCGCCGTCCGCCAGCACGGGCCGGACGCACTCGGTACCGGGCGCCATCCACACGGCCAGCAGCTCCGCGTCGTCGCGCACCACCGTGACGGGACGCGCGATATGGAAGCGTTCGCCGCCGTTCTCCCGGTAACGCCACAGGATCTGACTCCCCGGCTCCCAGAACGCCGCCGACCCGCCCGCTTCCACTCGTCTCACCACTCCGTCGTCTCCCATGCGCAGATATTAGGTGTCATGCGCATATGACGCTGCGGTACCGGTTCACGGTTCACGCCTTGGCGGGAATCGGTTACCCGGGGGACACCCACGAAGGCCGGAACCCGCCGTCCGGTCACGGCCGCGTCATCCGCAGGACATCCAGCGCCTCGTCGAGCTGTTCCAGCGTCAGATCGCCGCGCTCCACGTACCCGCCGTCCAGGACGACCTCCCGGATGGTCCTCCGCTCCGCGAGCGCCTTCTTGGCGACCTTCGCGGCCTCCTCGTACCCGATGTACTTGTTGAGCGGGGTGACCACGGACGGGGACGACTCGGCGTACTCGCGGGCCCGTTCCCGGTGCGCGACGATCCCGTCCACGGTCCGGTCGGCGAGCAGCCGCGAGACGTTCGCCAGCAGCCGTACGGACTCCAGGACGTTCTTGGCGATGACCGGCAGCATGACGTTGAGCTCGAAGTTGCCGGACGCGCCCGCCGTGGTGACCGTGACGTCGTTGCCCGTGACCTGCGCGGCGACCATGAGAACGGCCTCCGGGATCACCGGGTTGACCTTGCCGGGCATGATCGAGGAGCCGGGCTGGAGGTCCGGCAGGGAGATCTCCGCGAGACCGGTCCTCGGCCCCGACGCCATCCACCGCAGATCATTGGCGATCTTGGTGAGGGAGACGGCGATCGTACGGAGCTGCCCGGACGTCTCGACGATCCCGTCCCGCGCGCCCTGCGCCTCGAAGTGGTCCCGCGCCTCGGTGAGCGGCAGCCCGGTGGCCCGGGCGACCTCCGCGATCACGGCGGCGGAGAACCCGGGCGGCGTGTTGATGCCGGTCCCCACCGCCGTTCCGCCCAGGGGGAGTTCGGCGAGCCGGGGCAGCGAGGCCTCCAGCCGCTCGATCCCGTACCGCACCTGGGCCGCGTACCCGCCGAACTCCTGGCCGAGAGTGACCGGTGTGGCGTCCATGAGATGCGTACGGCCGGACTTCACGACGTCCGCGAACTCCACGGACTTGCGGGTGAGCGCGTCGGCGAGATGCCGCAGTGCCGGGATCAGATCCCGCGTCACGGCGGCGGTGGCGGCGATGTGGATCGAGGAGGGGAAGACGTCGTTGGACGACTGCGAGGCGTTGACGTGGTCGTTCGGATGCACATCGCGCCCGAGCCGCTCGCTCGCCAGGGTGGCGACGACCTCGTTGGTGTTCATGTTGGACGAGGTCCCGGAGCCCGTCTGGAACACGTCCACCGGGAAGTGTGCGTCCCAGCGGCCCTCCGCGACCTCCTCGGCCGCCTCCCGGATCGCCTCGGCGATGTCCTTGTCGAGCACACCCAGTTCGGCGTTGACCTTCGCGGCGGCGCCCTTGATCCGGGCCAGGGCCTCGATGTGGGCGCGCTCGATGTGCTGCCCGGAGACCGGGAAGTTCTCGACCGCCCGCTGTGTCTGGGCCCGCCACTTGGCGTCCGCCGGCACGCGGACCTCACCCATGGAGTCGTGTTCGACGCGGTAGTCACTCATGCCCGGTACAGCGTCCGGGACCACCGTGGTGTTCCCGGCACTGCCCCGTGCGGGTGAGCGTGAAACTCCGCACGCTGATGTCGGGGACGTGCAGTACCGTCACCCCCGACGAGCCGATCGTCGAACGAAGTGTCGAATGAAACGTCGAAGAAAGAACGTGACTTGAGAAGCGCTGTCATACGCCGGTCCTGCGTGGCCGGTGCCGCCGCCCTGTCCCTGACCCTGCTCGCCGCGTGCTCGGACTCCGGCGAGAGCGGGGGCGAGGGCGACTCGGGCGGCAGGACGCCGGCCCTGTCCGCCGCGGACCTGGAGAAGGTCGTCCTGAAGGACGGGGACGTCGAGGGCCACAAGGTCACCGAGCCCACCGCCACGTTGGACCGCAAGGACGTCAAGCCGGGCAGCGACGAGTGCGCGCCCGTCGCGTACGCCATGGTCGGCTCCGTGGTGGACGAGCCGGCCGCGACCGTGCAGCGCGAGACGTCCGCCGAGATCGACCCCGCCAAGGCGGCCAAGAGCGGCGGCACCGAGGGCCTCGACGTCACCAGGGTCCTGCTCCGGCTGACCTCCTACGACGGCGACGCGGCCCAGAGCGTGATGAAGTCCCTGGACACCTCGGCCAAGGCCTGCGCGGACGGCTTCGAGGTCACGGTCGACGGCACTTCCCAGGACGTCACCAAGGTCGCCACGGACACCGCGCCGGAGGGCGCCGACGAGGCGATCGCGATCAACTACCTCAGCGACGCGGAGGGCACGAAGATCCCGATGAAGGTCGTCATCTTCCGCAAGGGCGGCACCGTCGGCTACTTCACCGCCCTCAACCTGGCCTCGGCCGCGACGGGCAAGGACTTCGAGTTCCCGACGGCGGTCGTGGACGCGCAGGTGAAGAAGCTGGCGTAAGGGGCCGACACACGGGTGCGGGCGGTGGGAGCGAGGGCCTCGCTCCCACCGCCCCGAACCCCGCTACGCCAGTCCCGGCCCCCGCACCGGAATCGACGTGAACGTGGGCGCCGGGGCCGGGTCCTTGAAGAAGTCGTTGCCCTTGTCGTCGACGACGATGAACGCCGGGAAGTCCTCGACCTCGATCTTCCAGACGGCCTCCATGCCGAGCTCCTCGTACTCGACGACCTCGACCTTCTTGATGCAGTCCTGCGCGAGGCGCGCGGCGGGGCCGCCGATGGAGCCGAGGTAGAACCCGCCGTGCGACCCGCACGCGTCCGTGACCTGCTGCGACCGGTTGCCCTTCGCCAGCATCACCTTGGAGCCGCCCGCCGCCTGGAACTGCTCGACGTAGGAGTCCATCCGGCCGGCCGTGGTCGGACCGAAGGAACCGGAGGCGTACCCCTCGGGGGTCTTCGCCGGGCCCGCGTAGTACACCGGGTGGTCCTTCAGGTACTGCGGCATCTCCTCGCCCGCGTCGAGCCGCTCCTTGATCTTGGCGTGCGCGATGTCGCGCGCCACGACCAGCGGCCCGGAGAGCGAGAGCCGCGTCTTCACCGGGTACTTGGTCAGCTCGGCGAGGATGTCGTCCATCGGCTGGTTGAGGTCGATCTGGACCACGTCGCCGTCGGACTCCAGGTGCTCGTCCGTGGTCTCCGGCAGGAACCGTGCCGGGTCCGTCTCCAGCTGCTCCAGGAACACGCCCTCGGCGGTGATCTTCGCGACGGCCTGGCGGTCGGCCGAGCAGGACACGGCGATCGCGACCGGGCAGGAGGCACCGTGCCGCGGCAGGCGGACGACCCGCACGTCGTGACAGAAGTACTTGCCGCCGAACTGCGCGCCGATCCCGATCCTCTGCGTCAGCTCGAAGACCTTCTCCTCCAGCTCCTTGTCCCGGAACCCGTGACCGAGCGGCGACCCCTCGGCCGGGATCTCGTCCAGGTAGTGCGCGGAGGCGTACTTCGCGGTCTTCAGCGCGTACTCGGCGCTCGTACCGCCCACCACGATCGCCAGGTGGTACGGCGGACAGGCCGCCGTCCCCAGCGAACGGATCTTCTCCTCCAGGAACTTCATCATGGACGCCTCGTTGAGGACGGCCTTCGTCTCCTGGTAGAGGAAGCTCTTGTTGGCGCTGCCGCCGCCCTTGGCCATGAACAGGAACTTGTACGCGCCGCCGTCGGTGGCGTACAGCTCGATCTGCGCCGGCAGGTTCGACCCGGTGTTCTTCTCCTCCCACATGGTGAGCGGAGCCATCTGCGAGTAGCGCAGGTTCAGGTTCAGGTACGCGTCGTAGATGCCCTGGGACAGGGCCCGCTCGTCCGCGCCCTCCGTGAGGACGTTCTGCCCGCGCTTGCCCATCACGATGGCCGTGCCGGTGTCCTGGCACATGGGCAGCACACCGGCGGCCGCGATGTTCGCGTTCTTCAGCAGGTCCAGCGCCACGAACTTGTCGTTGCTCGACGCCTCGGGGTCGTCGATGATCCGGCGGAGCTGCGCGAGGTGCGCCGGACGCAGATAGTGCTGGATGTCGTGGATCGCCTCGGCGGCCAGCTTGCGCAGCGCCTCCGGCTCCACCTTGAGGAACGTCCGCCCGTCGGCCTCGAAGGTGGAGACACCCTCGGAGGTCACCAGCCGGTACGGGGTGGTGTCCTCTCCCATGGGGAGCAGATCGGTGTACTCGAACTCAGGCATGTCGCCCATTCCTCACTCGGCACTCGGCGCTCGGCGCTCGACACAACGGCGCGGCTGGCCTCCATCGGCAGCGTCCACCAGCGTAGAACCTGGCTCGGAGGCCGGGCTTGTGAGGTAAGGCTCAGTTCGTCGGCCCGGAGTTGTCCACACCCCTGGTCGCGATCTATCGCGAGTGGGTACGCTGCTGCCGTGGACCTTCAGAAGCGCCCCACCCAGGAACCGCCGTTGTCCGCCGCCGAGCTGCGCGCCTCCGACGCCGACCGCGACCGGATCGCCGACCTCCTGCGCGACGCCCTCGCCGAGGGCCGCCTCACCGCGGACGAGCACGCTGAGCGAGTCGAAGGCGTGCTCGCCGCGAAGACGGTGGGCGAGCTGGACGTCTTCGTACGGGACCTGCCGGCCGGCCAGGCCCGCAAAACCGGGCCGGTGTATGTGCCGCCCGTCTCCTCCGTGCCCAACCGGCCGACGCCCGGCGCCATCCCGATCGACCCCGACGACCGTCTGGTCGCCGTCTTCAGCGCCTCGACGCGCAAGGGCCGCTGGCGGCCCGGCCGCCGTATCCACGCCTACGCGATATTCGGCAGCGTCGAGCTGGACCTGAGCGAGGCGCTCTTCGAGCACCGCCAGGTGATGATCAAGGCGATCTCGGTCTTCGGCAGCGTGGAGATCCGCGTCCCGGAGAACGTCTCGCTGCGCGGCAGCGGCGGCGGCGTCCTCGGCGACTTCGCGGTGGACGCGCTGGATTCGAACGAGACCGACGCCCCTGTCGTCTACGTGGACGGACTCGCGGTCCTCGGGAGCGTCGAGGCCAAGCCCAAGCGGGGGAAGGTGATCGCGGACCTCCTCGGCCGGGTCACCGACCATGTGGCCCGCAAGGTCGACGACCATTTGCGCAAACGTACGGATCGTTGACGCTTGTGAATTCGACCATGCCGGGACAGACCCGAAGGGATCCGATCCGGTTGTGACCATGCGGTGTTGACAACGAATTCCAGCGGTTCGGGACTCAGTGCATAGGCCCGCGCACAGCGGGTAGGCCTTGCTGCATCGTCTCTCGCTCGCGAAGCCGTCGTCAGGAGTAGACCGTGCTGCATCCGCCGCATTCGTCCCTGCAGGTCGCTGCTGTTCCGCCCCAGCGGGTGCCAGTGCGAGACAGGGACCAGGACGCCCCGTGGCACACGGAGGCCGTGTGCCGGCGTGACGAGGCCGGGTTGTTCTTCGCCCCCTCCAAGGAACCCACCGCGTCCCGGCTCTCCCGCGAGGAAGCCGCCAAGCGGGTCTGTGCCCGCTGCCCCGTCATGGTCGAGTGCCGGGAACACGCACTCCTGCAACCCGAGCCCTACGGTGTCTGGGGCGGCCTCACCGCCGCCGAGCGCCGCGTGGTGCTGGCCCGCAGGCGCCGCCGGGACGTCGAACTGCAGAAGGCCGCGAGGACGAACGGGACGATAGCGGCGGCGGGTTAGCCCGCACTCTCACCAACAGGGCGCCCTCTCCGCACAAGAGGGCGCCCTGCCGATGCCGGGGGCGGCGCCCCGTCAGGGACGCGAGGCCGGATCGACATGCGGCTCCGCCGCGCGGGCGCGGCCAGCCACGGACAACGCGCGGCCGACGGACGGCCGAGGCACCCCTCCCCTTCGTCGCGACCGGCGGAGCTGCTTGGCTACTTGGCTACTTGGCCTTCTCGAAGTCGATGGAGCTGTAGGCCCGCAGCTTGCTCAGCCGGTGCGTCGAGTCGATCCGCCGCACCGTCCCCGACTTCGACCGCATCACGATCGAGTCGGTGGTCGCGGTCTCCGACCGGTAGCGCACCCCACGCAGCAACTCGCCGTCGGTGATCCCCGTGGCCACGAAGAACACGTTCTCCCCGGAGACCAGGTCATCGGTCGTCAGCACCCGGTCGAGGTCGTGCCCCGCGTCGATCGCCCGCTGCCGCTCCGCGTCGTCCTTCGGCCACAACTTGCCCTGGATCGTGCCGCCGAGGCACTTCACCGCGCAGGCCGAGATGATGCCCTCGGGCGTACCGCCCACCCCGAGCAGCAGATCGACGCCCGTACCCTCCCGCAGCGCCAGGATCGAGCCCGCGACATCGCCGTCGGAGATCAGCTTGATCCGTGCCCCGGCCTCCCGGATCTCCTGGATGATCCCCTCGTGCCGGGGCCGGTCCAGGATGACCACGGTCACATCGTCCGGTGCGGACCGCTTGGCCTTGGCGACCCGGCGGATGTTCACGGAGATCGGCGCGTCGATGTCGACGAAGTCGGCCGCCTCGGGCCCGGTGACCAGCTTGTCCATGTAGAAGACGGCCGACGGGTCGAACATCGTGCCCCGGTCGGCCGCCGCCAGTACGGCGATCGCGTTCGTCATGCCCTTGGCCGTCAGCGTCGTACCGTCGATCGGGTCCACGGCGATGTCGCACTCCGGACCGGTGCCGTCACCGACGCGCTCGCCGTTGAAGAGCATCGGGGCCTCGTCCTTCTCGCCCTCCCCGATCACGACGACACCGTTCATCGACACGGTGGAGACGAGGGTCCGCATGGCGCGCACGGCCGCTCCGTCCGCCCCGTTCTTGTCCCCGCGGCCGACCCAGCGGCCCGCGGCCATCGCGGCCGCCTCGGTCACCCGTACGAGCTCCAGGGCGAGGTTGCGGTCGGGGGCCTCGGAGGGGACTTCGAGCTCGGACGGCAGATGATGGTTCTCGGTCATCGGAGCGCACCTTTCTGATACGACGACGGCCGGATGAGGGTTCCGCTCGACTCTATCGTCAGTGCGACAGAATGAGCAGGGGACCCCACGGATGAGCAGACCGGAGCACCTGCGACGATGAGGGCGTGGCAGGTACGAAAGGCAAGCAGACCGTTCGCGACATGGTCCTCTCCCTGGGGCTCATCGTGCTGGCGGCATGGGTCATCTATCTCTTCATCCCGCACGACGAGACCGAGCAGGAGCCCAAGCGCGTCGACTACCGCGTCGAACTGCTGACGGCACGTCGCGCGGCCTCCTACCCGGTGGCCGCGCCCGAGGGCCTGCCCGCCGCCTGGAAGGCGACCTCCGTCCGCTTCCAGGGCGACGAGTCCGACCACTGGCACCTCGGGTTCCACGACCCCGAGGGGCAGTACGTGGGGATCGAGCAGTCCGCCGAGAAGCCGTCCCGGTTCATCCCGGACGCCACCCAGGACGCGAAGAAGACCGGGACCACGCAGGAGATCGGCGACGAGACCTGGACCCGCTACGAGGGCGACCGCTACGACGCCCTGGTCCTCGAGGGCACGGACTCCATCACCGTGGTCACCGGCTCCGCGTCCTTCACGCAGCTGACGAAGATGGCCGAGGCGCTCCGGACGGAGTGACCGCGCGTGCGGCTGGACGAGACGCGCGAAGGGCCCCGGCGAGTACGCCGGGGCCCGTCGTCATGACCGCTGTGGGGCTCAGACCGTGGTGACGACGTGGTCGAAGTCCAGACGCGGGGAGCGCGGGTGGGACGCGCCCTCGCCCGGCCGGCCGATGTTGACGACCATCAGCGGGGTGTGGTCGTCGTCCAGGAACTCCTTCTGGACACCGGCGAAGTCGAAGCCCGTCATCGGACCGGCGGCCAGGCCCGCGGCGCGGACGCCGATGATGAAGTACGCGGCCTGGAGGGCGGCGTTCATCCCGGCGGCGGACTCACGGGCCGCGCGCTCGGCGAAGAAGAGGTCCTTGGCCTGCGGGAACGCCGGGAACAGGGTCGGCAGTTCCTCGTGGAACTCGTTGTCCGCGGCAAGGATCGCGACCAGCGGGGCGGCGGCCGTCTTGGCCTGGTTGCCCTCGGCCATGTGCGGCACCAGACGCTCACGGGCCTCGGCGGAGCGGACCAGAACGATCCGCAGCGGGGTCTGGTTGAAGGCCGTCGGGCCGTACTTGACCAGGTCGTAGATCGCCTGCACCTGCTCCTCGGTCACCGGCTCGTCGGTGAACGTGTTCGCGGTGTGGGCCTCGCGGAACAGCAGGTCCTGGGCGGCGGGGTCGAGAACGAGCGACATGGGACAACCTTCGTGCGAGGGCGATGTGGGGTGTACGTCCTCGACGGTACGCCAATGAAGTTCAACATTCAACAAAGGGTGGGGCCTGTGATCCGCTTCACAGTGTCCTGAGCGGTCAGCTGGACTGCGGATGCCGGCGGCGCGGGCGAGGCGGGCCTCTCCCGAGCGGGTCAGGACTCGGCCCCGCCCTCCCCCTCATCGTCCTCCGCCAGCGCCGCGTCCAGGCGCGCCCGCGCTCCGTCCAGCCAGCGCCGGCAGACCTTGGCCAGCTCCTCGCCGCGCTCCCAGAGGGCGAGGGACTCCTCCAGCGTCGTACCGCCCGCCTCGAGCCGTCGTACGACCTCGATCAGCTCGTCCCGCGCCTGCTCGTACCCGAGGGCGCGGTCGGCCTCCGAGACCCCGGCGGCCTCGGTCGTCCCCTCGGCCTCACTCACGTTGCTGGTCATGCGGCTCACCTTATGCGTCCCCTCCGACAGTCCCGGCCTCGTGGACGGTCCCGGCTCCGTCGACCCGGACGACGAACTCGCCCTCGGCCACCCGCGCCCGCAACGGCTCCTCCGGCCCGACCTCGCCGGGGGCGCGGACGACGTGCCCGTCCGCCTTCTGCAGCACCGCGTACCCCCGCTGGAGCGTCGCCGCGGGGGAGAGGGCCACCACGCGCGCGTGCGTGTGCGTCAACTCCGAGGAGGCGCGGTCCAGATGGTGCCCGAGGCAGCGCCGTCCCCGGTCGAGCAACGACGCCACGTGGTCGGCGCGCTCGTCGATCATGCGGTGCGGATCCTCTATCGAGGGGCGCGCCAACGCGTGCGCCAGCCCCCGCTCCTCCCGCTCCACGAACGCCTGTACGCACCGCCGTGCCCGGTCCCGCAGCCACCGCACGCGCTCGTACTCCTCACCCACGTCCGGTACGACCTTCTTGGCCGCGTCGGTGGGCGTGGACGCCCGCAGGTCCGCCACGTAGTCCAGCAACGGAGTGTCCGGTTCGTGCCCGATCGCCGACACCACCGGCGTACGACAGGCCGCGACCGTCCGTACGAGCTGCTCGTCGGAGAACGGCAGCAGGTCCTCCACGCTGCCGCCGCCGCGCGCCACGACGATGACGTCCACGTCCTCCAGCGCGTCCAGTTCCTTCACCGCCTGCACGACCTGCGGTACCGCGTGCACGCCCTGCACGGGGACGTTGCGCACCTCGAAGCGGACGGCCGGCCAGCGGTGCCGCGCGTTCTCCAGCACGTCCCGCTCGGCCGCGGAGGCCCGGCCGCAGATGAGCCCGATCAGCTGCGGCAGGAAGGGCAGCGGCTTCTTCCGCTCGGGTGCGAAGAGGCCCTCGCTCGCCAGTGACTTCTTCAACTGTTCCAGCCGGGCGAGCAGTTCACCGACCCCGACCGGCTTTATCTCGGTGGCCCGCAGCGACAGCTGCCCGCGCGGGGCGTACCACTCCGGTTTCGCCAGGACGACGACCCGGGCGCCCTCGCTCACCACGTCGGCCACCGCGTCGAACACCTGCCGGTAGCAGGTGACGCCCACGGAGATGTCGTGCGACGGGTCCCGCAGCGTGAGGAACACGACGCCCGCGCCCGGGCGCCGCGACAGCTGGGTGATCTGCCCCTCGACCCACACCGCGCCGAGCCGGTCGATCCAGCCGCCGATGAGGCGGGAGACCTCGCCGACGGGGAGGGGGGATTCGGCGGATGTGTTGAGTGCCATGCGGCCGAGCGTAGCGGGGGGTGCGGACAAAGCCGACGGCGAGCGTGGGAGGGGGT
>NZ_JARGEE010000126.1:0-21868 GCF_033794485.1 Streptomyces sp. MB09-02B | reverse complement strand
GGTTGGAACGGTGCGGCGGGGAGGGGACCCGGCTCGTACAGGTGGGTGGTCGTCGGGAACGGGGAGAACCGTCGGGTCGGGCTGTTCGTGACGGCGGCCGAGGCGGCCGGCGCCGGGACGCCGCGTGTCGTCGAGTGGCGGGACGTGCTGCGCGACGGCGGCCACGGGTTCGCCGACGACGAGATCGTCCGGCTGGAGTCGCCGGGCGAGAACGCCGAGGTTGACCGGCTGTTGCGAGACGTCGACGACCCGACGCGGGTGGAGGGCTCGGCCACCTGGTACGCCCGTTTCCTGGCCGCCGTGGGCTCACTTCGGGGCGGGGTGCGGCTGGACGGTCCGAAGGATCTGGCGGTGCTGTTCGACAAGCGGCTGTGCCACGCCCGGCTCCGCGCGGCGGGGGTCCCGGTGCCGCCGTCGCCCACCTCGGGCGGCACGCTCGCGGTGCGCGGCTGGGACGACGTGCGGGCGGTGATGCGGGAGCACGGCATGCCGCGTGTCTTCGTGAAACCGGCCCATGGTTCCTCCGCGTCCGGTGTGCTGGCCGTCGAGTCGTCGGCGAGCGGACGGCTGCGGGCCACCACCTCGGTGGAGGTGTCCGGGGACGGCGGGCCGCACGCCCCGCCGCGGCTGCACAACTCCCTGCGGGTGCGGCGCTACTCGGACGAGCGGGAGATCGCCGGCATCGTCGACGCCCTCGCGGCCGACGGCCTGCACATCGAGCGCTGGCTGCCGAAGGCGTCCGCGCAGGGCAGGTCCGCCGATCTGCGGGTGCTGGTCGTGGCGGGCCGGGCCACGCACGCGGTCGTCCGCACCAGCCGTTTCCCGATGACCAACCTCCATCTCGGCGGGGCACGGGGCGATCTGACCTCGGTCGTGGACGCGGCGGGCGACCGCTGGCGGCAGGCGCTGGACATCTGCGAACGGGCCGCCGCCTGCTTCCCGGACACACTGTGTGTCGGCGTGGACCTGCTGCCGGCGATCGGCTGGCGCCGGTTCACCGTGGGCGAGGTCAATGCGTTCGGCGATCTGCTGCCCCGGCTGACCGGACTGCCGGGCGGCCCGGCGGAAGGCCTCGACACCTACGCGGCACAACTCGCGGCGGTGCGGGGCGCGATGCTCCCGGCGCTCGCGCACCACCCCCAGGCAAGGAAAGACCATGCACGCTTCTGACCGGACCGACACGGCCCAGCGGCCCTCGGAAACCGCTCGGCCGCCCGACATGAACGAGGTGGTGGGCCGCGACGACCTGCTGCTGCTCACCCTCGACACCCTGCGGTACGACGTGGCGGTACGGCTCGTGCGTGAGGGCCGGCTGCCGAACCTGGCCGCCCGCATGCCGGGCGGCACCTGGGAGAAGCGGCACGCGCCCGGCAGTTTCACCTACGCCTCGCACCAGGCGATGTTCGCCGGGTTCCTGCCCACCCCGGCCACGCCGGGGCCGCATCCCCGGCTCTTCGCGGGCCGGTTCGCCGGCAGCGAGACCACCGAGGGGCGCACCTTCGTCTTCGACACTCCCGACCTGGTCTCGGGGCTCGCCGCGCACGGCTACCGCACGGTGTGCATCGGTGGGGTCGGCTTCTTCAACAAGCAGGGCGCGCTCGGCAGCGTCCTGCCGGACCTGTTCCAGGAGAGTCACTGGGAGCCGGAGTTCTCCGTCGCGTCACCGACGTCGTTCGAGTCCCAGGTGGCCCGCGCCGAGCGGGTCGTGGCCGAACTCCCCGCCGACCGGCGGCTGTTCCTCTTCCTCAACGCCTCGGCGCTGCACCAGCCCAACTGGTTCCATCTGCCGGGCGCCACCCGCGAGGCGGGAGACAGCCCGGCCACGCACGCGGCGGCCCTGGAGTACGTCGACCGGCACATCGGTCGGCTCTTCGCCGCGATGAGTTCACGGCGCCGCTGCTTCGCCGTCGTCTGCTCCGACCACGGGACCACCTACGGCGAGGACGGGTACACCGGACACCGCCTCGGCCACGAGGCCGTGTGGACCGTCCCCTACAGCCACTTCTTCCTGGAGCCGTCCGCATGACCGTGACCGCGCCACTGGTCCGCCCCTACCAGCACTACGTCTACGCCTACCCGCACAAGACGGCCTACCGGCGGCTGCCGGGCGGCCCGCTGCTCGCGGACCTGTGGACCGGTGAGTCCCGGCAGGCGCTGTCGCTGTACGCGCACATACCGTTCTGCGAGGTGCGCTGCGGCTTCTGCAACCTCTTCACACGGATCGGCGCGCCCGACGGGCTGACCGGCCGCTATCTCGACGCCCTCGAACGTCAGGCGATCGCGGTGCGGGAGGCCCTCGGGGACGCGGAGCCGGTGCGCTTCGCGAACGCCGCGTTCGGCGGTGGCACACCGACCTATCTGGAGGCCGCAGAGCTGGAGCGGCTCTGCGACATCGCCGAGCGGCACATGGGCGCCGACCTGCGGGCGATCCCGCTGTCGGTCGAGGCCTCCCCGGCCACGGCGACCGCCGACCGGCTGTCCGTGCTGGCCGAGCGGGGCGCCACGCGGCTGAGCCTCGGCGTGCAGAGCTTCGTGCCGGAGGAGGCGCGCGCGGCCGTACGACCGCAGCGGCGGTCCGACGTGGAGGCGGCGCTGACACGGATCCGGGACGCCGGCCTCCCCGTCCTGAACATCGACCTGATCTACGGCATCGACGGGCAGACGGCGGCCAGTTGGCGGGTGTCGCTGGACGCGGCCCTCGCCTGGCGGCCGGAGGAGATCTACCTGTATCCGCTGTACGTCCGGCCACTCACGGGCCTCGGCCGGAACGCCGACCCGGCCCTCGCGGACCGCGAGTGGGACGAGACCCGGCTGCGGCTCTACCGCGAGGGCCGCGACCACCTCCTCGCACACGGCTACGAGCAGGTGTCCATGCGGATGTTCCGCCGCGCGGACGCACCGCCGCAGGGCCCGGACGACCACGCCTGCCAGACCGACGGCATGATCGGCCTGGGCTGCGGAGCCCGTTCGTACACGTCGACGGTGCACTACTCCTTCGACTACGCGGTGAACATGGGCCAGATCCGCACGATCATCGACGACTACACCGCCACCGAGGACTTCTCCCGGGCCGTCCACGGCCGGGTGGTCGACGAGGACGAGGCGCGCCGCCGCCATCTGCTGCAGTCGCTGCTCCAGGCGCGGGGGCTGCCGGTGGCGGACTACCGGGGGCGGTTCGGTTCGGACCCGTACGCGGACTTCCCCGTGGAGCTGGACCTGCTGGCCGCGCGCGGCTGGCTGGCGGACACGGACCCCGGCCTGCTGCGGCTGTCCGCCGAGGGGCTGGCGCACTCGGACGCCATCGGCCCCGAGTTCTTCTCCCCCGCCGTCCGCGCGGCGATGGCCGCGTACGAGCCGAAGTGACGGCGCCCGTGGACCTGACGATCCTCTACCGGGGCCCGCTCGCCTCCTGCGACTACGACTGCCCCTACTGCCCGTTCGCCAAGCGCCGCGACTCCACGGAACGGCTGCGGGCCGACCGCGCGGCCCTGGAGCGTTTCACCGCCTGGGCCCGGGAACAGACCGGCGACCGGCTCTCGGTGCTGTTCACGCCGTGGGGCGAGGGGCTGGTGCGCTCCTGGTACCGCAAGGCCCTGGTCGAGCTCTCCCACGAGCCGCACATCGACCGGGTGGCGATCCAGACGAACCTGAGCTGCCGCACCGAGTGGCTGTCGGACGCCGACCCGGACACGGTGGCCCTGTGGTGCACGTACCACCCGGGGCAGACGCCGTACGAGAGGTTCCTCGGCAAGGCACTCCGACTCGCCGCCAACGGGATCCGCTTCAGCGTGGGGATCGTCGGACTGCCCGAGCACCTGGAGCACGCCCGGCGGCTGCGCGCGGAGCTACCGGAGCAGGTGTACCTGTGGGTGAACGCCGCCGAGGGGCACACCTACACCGACGAAGAGGCCGCGCTCTGGACCGAGTTGGACCCCCTCTTCCCCTTCAGCCGCCACCCGCACCGCTCGGCGGGCCGTGCCTGCCGCACCGGCTCCACGGTCGTGTCGGTGGACGGGGAGGGCACGGTTCGACGTTGCCACTTCGTGAAGGCCGAACTGGGCAATCTCTACGACGGTTCCTTCCGTGCGGCACTCGCGCCCCGCGCCTGCCCGTTGTCCGTCTGCGACTGCCACATCGGCTACGTTCACCTCGAAACGCTCCCCCTGTACGACGTGTTCGCGGGCGGCGTCCTGGAACGCGTGCCGACGCCGGCGGCACGACGAGGAATCGGAAGGCGAGTGGGTCCATGACCTCAGCGGTCGACAGCGGTTCGTGGCTGCGGCGTTACCGGCCCGCCCCCGAGGGGGCCGTGCGGCTGCTGTGTCTGTCGCACGCGGGCGGTTCGGCGAGCGCCTACCACCCCATGGCGCTGGCGCTCGCGCCGGCGGCCGATGTGCTGGCCGCGCAGTACCCGGGGCGCCAGGACCGTTTCGCCGAGCCGCCGTCGGAGGACCTGCGGGAGCTGGCCGGGCGGATCGTCGAGGCCGTCACCGGCGACGACGACCGGCCGCTCGCCCTCTTCGGGCACAGCATGGGCGCGGTGGTCGCCTACGAGGTGGCGCTGGCACTCCAGGCGGCCGGCCGGCCCCCGGTGCGGCTGTTCGTCTCGGGGCGACGCGCCCCCTCAACGCACCGGGCCGGCCCCGCGCTGCACCTCGGCAGCGATGCCGAACTGCTGCGGGCGGTGCGCCGGTTGGGCGGCACCGACGGACGGGTCTTCGACGACGAGGAGCTGGTGCAGCTCGTGCTGCCGGCGCTGCGCGGCGACTACAAGGCGCTGGAGACGTACGAGCCGCGCCCCGACGGCCGGCTGACCTGTCCGGTCACCGTCCTCACCGGCGACGCCGACCCCGTGACGCCGGTGGCGGACGCGCGGGCCTGGAGTGGCCACACCGAGGGGCCGACCGAGCTGTGTGTGTTCCCCGGCGGCCACTTCTACCTCAACGAGCGACCGGAGGAGGTCGTCGGCGTCGTACGCCGGCACCTGGGGCTGTAGCCGGGCGGGCCGACGGGAAGGGTGAGCCCGGGGCCGGGGGCCTCAGACCCGCCAGCTGTAGCGCCGCTCCGGGCGCCCGGCCACGCCGTAGCGCAGGGAGACGTCCGCGCTGCCGGTGCCGTGGAAGTACTCCAGGTAGCGGCGGGCGCTGACCCGGGAGATGCCGGTGAGGGTGGCGCACTCGGTGGCGGAGAGGGTGCCGTCGGCGGCGCGCAGGGTGGCCTCGATCAGCTCGGCGGTCTCCACGCTCATGCCCTTGGGCAGGGCGCCGGCCGTCGACGCCGGCGCGGTGGCTCCGGCGAGGACCCGGTCGACGTCGGCCTGGCCGCGGACGACGGTGGTGAGCAGCCGGCCCCGCTGGGCGGCGTACCGCTGGAGCCGGGAGCGCAGTTCCTCGAACTCGAAGGGCTTGAGGAGGTAGTCGACGACGCCGTGGCGGACCGCGCCGCGCACGCTGTCGGCCTCCCGGGCGGCGCTGATGACCATGACGTCGCAGTCGTGTCCGGCGGTGCGCAGCCGGGGTATGACGTCGAGGCCGAAGCCGTCGGGGAGGTAGAGGTCGAGGAGGACGAGGTCGGGGCGGAGTTCGTCGACGGCGGCGACGGCCTGTTCGCCGGTGCTGGCGACGCCGACCACATGGAACGGCTCGACGCGTTCGACGAAGGTGCGGTGGACCCGGGCCACCATGAAGTCGTCGTCGACCACGAGCACGTCGATGGTGCCGGGCGTGCTGCTCGGGCCGGACGGCCCGCTGCTCGTGCCGGGCGGGCTGCTCGTGCCGGGCGGGCTGCTCGTGCCGGTCATGGTGTCGCTCCTTCCGCCACCGCGTCGGCGAGGTGGCTGACGGTCATGCGGGCGGTGAACATGGCCCCGTCGGGGGTGTTGGTCACCGAGATCTCACCGCCGTGGCGTTCGCAGACCAGGCGGGTGAGGGCCAGGCCGATGCCGCGTTCGCCTTCCCGGGCGGCCTTGGTGGTGAAACCGTGGGAAAAGACCTCACGGGCGAGTTCGGGGGCCACACCGGGGCCCGAGTCGCGGACGACGATCTCCACGCTGGAGGCGTCCTGGCGCAGTTCCACCTCGACCCAGGCCTCGCGGGCGTCGGCGCCGGCCCAGCGGTCGGGGTCGTCGGGCGCGGTCGTGGTGGCGGCCGCGTCCACGGCGTTGTCGACGAGGTTGCCGACGACGGTCGCCACGTCGGCGGCGTCCTCGGGGGCGAGCCGGTCGAGGTTGGTGGCGTCCGAGATCCGGAGAGTGACCCGGCGTTCGGCGGCCAGCGAGGTCTTCGCCGTGAGCAGGGCGGCGACGGCGGTGTCGCGGACGCGGCGGCTGAGGGTGACGTCGAGGGAGTGGCGGTGCCGGCTCAGCGCCCGGATGTAGTGGACGACCTCGTCCTGCTCGCCGATCTGGATGAGCCCGGAGATGGTGTGGAGCTGGTTGGCGAACTCGTGGGCCTGGGCGCGCAGCAGCTCGGAGGAACTGCGGAAGGAGCCGATCTCGCGTTCGAGGCGGGCCAGCTCGGTGCGGTCCCGGAGGGTGGTGACCGAGCCGAGGTGGCGGCCGTCCTTGGTGACGGTCATGCGGTTCATCACCAGGACCCGGCCCCGGCGGATCACGACCTCGTCGCGCTGGTGGGACGTCTCCGCCTGGGCCCCGGCCAGGACGTCCCGCAGCCGTCCCTCGACGCCGAGGTCGGTGAGGCTCTTGCCGACGCAGTCCTCGGGCAGGTCCAGCAGGCGCCGGCCCATCTCGTTGACGAGGGTGAGCCGGTGGTGGGGGTCGAGGGCGATCACGCCCTCGGCGATGCCGTAGAGCATGGCCTCGCGGTGTTCGGCGAGGCCGGCGATCTCCTGGGGTTCCAGGCCGAGGGTCTGCCGTTTGACGCGGCGGGCGAGCAGCCAGGAGCCGACGAGGCCGAGGCCGCTGGCGATGCCGAGGTAGGCGAGGAGGTAGGAGGAGGCGCCGCTGAGGCGCTGCCACACGGTCGGGGAGGCCTCCCCGATCATGACCGTGCCCAGCAGCAGGCCGAGGTTGTCGTTGGTGGTCGCGCCGAGCACGGGGACCTGGGCCACGAGCTCGCGGCTGCCGTCCAGGGTCAGTGAGCCGGACCAGCCCCGGCCCGCGACGGCGCCCTCGCCCACCGGCATCGGGTCGCCGATCGCCGTGGGGTCGGTGGAGCTGACGATCCGGCCGTCGGCGTCGGCGACGGTGACCGAGGTGACCCCGGACTGGGTCTGGGTGGAGTTCACCAGGGGGGCCAGCGCCTCGTGCGCGACGGGCCGCGCGAGGCGGTCCCGGACCAGCGGGTTGGCGGCGAGCTGCTCGGCGAGCGCGGTGACCCGGCGGCCCTCGACCCGGTTGAAGGTCGCCGCCGACTGCGTGAGCGAGACCGCCGCGACCGCCAGCAGCACCACCACGACGATGGCGAGCTGGAGGACCAGCATCTCGCCTGCGAGGGTATGGCGACGGAACACCACGACGGACTCTTCTCTCGTGCCGACGCCGCCTGGGGCGTCTCGATCTTCTCTCGTGCCGACGCCGCCCGGGGCGTCTCGCGGCCGGGGGCGGCCTTGTGCGGTGGGTCGCACAATCATGGCGCCCGAGTGCGATCCGGGAAAGAGAGGTGTGGGGGACGTGCCCATAAGGTGACAGGGGCCGTGACCACTACGACCACAACCTCCGTTGCTTCCGTAAGGGCGTCAGGACCGTCCCGCGCGGGCACGATGTGGCCCAGGTCACCCTTCCCCCCTCGACCCGACCGACAGGTGGTGGCATTCGTGCAGCTGCGCACCCCGCTCGCCCTGCTCGGGGCGGCCGTGCTCGTGCTCGTGGGACCGCCCCTGCTGTCCACCGGCGGCGGCACCGAGACCGGCACACAGATCCCCGGCCTGCGTTTCATGGTGCCGAACACCCCGGGCGGCGGCTACGACATCACGGCGCGGACGGCCGCGAAGAACGCCGAGGACGCCGGGCTCACCCACAACATCGAGGTGTTCAACCTGCCCGGCGCCGGTGGCACGGTCGGTCTGAGCCGGCTGGTGAGCGAGCACGGCAACGGCAGGCTCGCGATGTCGATGGGGCTCGGTGTCGTCGGCGCCGTCCGCTCCAACGACGCGCCGAAGACCCTCGCCGACACCACACCGATCGCCCGCCTCACCGAGGAGCAGGACGTCGTGGTGGTCGCCAAGGACTCCCCGTACAAGACGATCGACGAACTCGTCGGGGCCTGGAAGGAGGACCCGGGGAAGCTGCCGGTGGGCGGAGGTTCGGCGCCGGGCGGGCCCGACCATCTGGCGCCGATGCTGATGGCGCAGGCCGCCGGGATCGCGCCGAAGGACGTCAACTACATCCCGTTCGACGGCGGCGGTGAGCTGCTCGCCTCGATCCTGGGCGACAAGGTCGCCTTCGGGGTGTCCGGGGTCGGCGAGTACCTGGACCAGATCAAGGCGGGCGAGCTGCGGCTGCTCGCGGTGACCGGCCCGAAGCGGGTCGCCGGGCTGGACGCGCCGACCCTCCAGGAGGCCGGCTACGACGTCAACTTCACCAACTGGCGCGGCATCGTCGCCCCGCCCGGCCTCACCGAGGCCGAGCGGGACAAGCTCACCCGGCTGATCGAGGAGCTGCACGACTCGCCGGAGTGGCGGCAGTCCATGAAGCAGAACGGCTGGGACGACGCGTTCCTCACCGGTGACGCGTTCGGCGACTTCCTGGACGCCCAGGACAGGCGCGTGGTGTCGGTGCTGAAGGAGCTTGGACTGTGACGACGGAAACCGACACCACCGGCACTCCCCCGACACCCGCCGAGGAGCGGCGCTCCTGGCTGCGCGACCACTCCGAGCTCGGCGTCTGCGTTCTCCTGCTGGCGCTCGGCGTCCTGGTCCTGACCGACGCGCTCACCATGGACGTCGACATCGCGCAGCGCGGCCCGGTCGGCCCGAAGACCGTGCCGATCGTGGTCGGCGGCGGGCTGCTGCTGATCGCCGCGCTGCTCGCGGTGGACGTACTGCGCGGCGGCCGGGGCGAGGCCGAGGGCGGCGAGGACATCGACCTGTCCGAACCCGCCGACTGGCGCACGGTCCTGCTGCTGGCCGGGGTGTTCCTCGGCGCGGCCGTCCTCATCGAACCGCTCGGCTTCCCCATATCCGGCGCCCTGCTGTTCTGGGGCGCGGCGTACGCCCTCGGCAGCCGGCACCTCGACCGTGACCCGCTGATCGCGGCCGTCATCTCCCTGGTCACGTACGCCGTGTTCGACAAGCTGCTCGGGGTGCCTCTGCCCGGCGGTCCGCTGATGGGAGTGCTCTGACATGGACGCCTTCAGCTCCCTCCTCGACGGCTTCGGTACGGCGCTGACACCGATCAACCTGCTGTGGGCCGCGATCGGTGTGCTGCTGGGCACGGCGATCGGGGTGCTGCCCGGGATCGGGCCCGCGATGGCGGTGGCGCTGCTGCTGCCGGTGACGTACGGGCTGAACCCGGTCGGCGCGTTCATCATGTTCGCGGGCATCTACTACGGGGCGATGTTCGGCGGTTCCACCACCTCGATCCTTCTGAACACGCCCGGGGAGAGCGCGGCCGTGGTCGCGGCCATGGAGGGCAACCCGATGGCCAAGTCGGGGCGCGGCGCGCAGGCGCTGGCGGCGGCCGCCATCGGCCACTTCGCGGGCGGCATGGTCGGCACGGTCCTGCTGGTGGCGCTGGCGCCGAAGGTCGCCGAGCTGGCCGTGGACATCGGCGCCCCGGACTACTTCGCGATCATGGTGCTGGCGTTCATCGCCGTGACGTCCGTCCTCGGCTCGTCCCGCATCCGGGGCCTCGCCTCCCTCCTGATCGGCCTGACGATCGGTCTGGTGGGCCTGGACCAGATGACCGGCCAGCAGCGGCTGACCTTCGGTTCCCTCCAGCTCGCCGACGGAGTGGACGTGGTGATCGTCGCGGTCGGGCTCTTCGCCATCGGGGAGGCCCTGTGGGTCGCCGCCCACCTGCGGCGCAGTCCGCCCGAACCGATCCCGGTGGGCCGGCCGTGGCTCGGCCGTTCGGATGTGAAGCGGAGCTGGAAGTCCTGGGCGCGGGGCCCGTTCATCGGCTTCCCGTTCGGCGCGATCCCGGCGGGCGGCGCGGAGATCCCCACGTTCCTGTCGTACGTCACCGAGAAGCGGCTGTCGAAGCACAAGGACGAGTGGGGCAAGGGCGCCATCGAGGGCGTCGCGGGCCCGGAGTCGGCGGCGTCGGCCTCGGCGGCGGGCACCCTCGTCTCCATGCTGACCCTGGGCCTGCCGACCACGGCGGTCGCGGCGGTCATGCTGGCCGCCTTCCAGCAGTACGGCATCCAGCCGGGCCCGCTGCTCTTCGAACGCGAGCCGGACCTCGTGTGGGGCCTGATCGCCTCCCTCTTCGTCGGCATGGTCCTCCTGCTGGCCCTCAACCTGCCGCTGGCCCCGCTGTGGGCGAAGCTGCTGCGGATCCCGCGCCCGTATCTCTACGCGGGGATCCTGTTCTTCGCGGCGGTCGGCGCGTACGCGGTCGGCGGTGAGGTGATCGACCTGGTGATCCTGCTGGTCATCGGCCTGATCGGCTTCGGCATGCGCCGCTACGGCCTACCGGTGCTGCCCGCCGTCATCGGCGTGATCCTCGGCCCCAACGCCGAGCAGCAGTTGCGCCGGGCCCTCCAGATCAGCGACGGCAGCGTCACCGGCCTGGTGAACACGCCGTTCTCGGTGACGGTGTACGTGATCATCGCCTTGCTGCTGGCGTGGCCGCTGCTGAGGCGGCTCGTCACCCGCGGGCGCCGCGCCGAGGCAGAGTGAGCGGCGGCCGTGCGCTCAGCCCGCGCCCCGCTCCGCCTCCTCGTGCAGGAAGGCGCTGATCTGGCCCGCGATGTCCGCGCGGCCCGGGCCGCCCGCCGGGTCGAGGAGGTCCTCGTCGACGCCGATGCCGCCGGACCACAGGTACCGCTCGGTCCACTCCTCGTCGGCGCGCAGCTGGACCTGGATGTCGAACTGGGTGAGGTGGGCCTCCGGGGCGGCCGCGTACAGGACGGAGGTGGCGCGGCGCAGCGGGTAGAGGTCGAAGCCCTCGATGAACTTGGAGTTGCGCCAGTCGAGGAAGGCGCTCTCGCCGTCGGGGCCGGTGCGGATGTCGAGCTGGCCGTCCTCCAGGTGGAGGCCGACGTGGTCGCTGCCCCGGTTCTCCACGGTGACCCGGAACCGGAAGTACGTCAGGCCCTCGGCGGCGTCGTCACGTCCGCGTGGGGGCTCGGCGCACTCCACGCCGTGGACGCGCACACGCAGGCCGGCCAGGTCGCCGTCGTACTCCTGCCAGTCCCCGATCACGTTGGGCTCGCGCACCGTCCACCTCTCCACATCGGCGGGACACCTCCCGCGTCGCGCGCACCACAGTGCCACACCCGTCAGACGTCCGGGTCCGGGGCATTACCGCCGGTCAGAGGTGATCAAGCCGTGTGCAGCGACGATTCCCGGGAGGCTCCCACGAAGGAGGTCGGGCACGTGCCGCACATCACGTTCACGGTCCACGGTGCGGATGTGCGGGGGTCGACTTGCCGATTCCCCGGGCGGGCTCCGGCGCCGTACGCTACGTTCGATCACCGCCGGTTGGCGCACCGTCGGCGAGGTCGTGTGCAGGGAAGGTTCTGAGCGTCGCATGGGCAACTTCGGCATCGCTCCACCGACGGGCCCGGTCATGACCGGAGGGCTGGCCGATCCCCTGTTCGAGACGGCGAACCACGATCCCGCGCTGCCGCAACTCGCGCGCCGTGACAGCGCCTCCCTCGCCTCCCCCGACTCCCCAGACACCTGGACGCGAGTGAGCGCGGCCGAGGCACGGGACGAAGTGTGCGATCTGGCCAAGGGGTTGATCGCGTCCGGGATCCGGCCGGGCAACCGGGTGGCCGTGATGGCGCGGACCCGGTACGAGTGGACGGTGTTCGCCGTCGCGCTGTGGGCCGTGGGCGCCGAGATCGTGCCGGTCTGCCCGACGTCGTCGCGCGAGCAGATCGAGTGGATCCTGCGGGACGCGGCCTGTGTGGGCGTGGTCGTCGAGGACGAGTTGGGTGTGATGACCGTCGGCTCGGTGTGCGCCAAGCTGCCGCTGCTGCGGTACGTGTGGCAGCTGGACGCCGAGTCCCTGCCGCAGTTGATCGAGGCGGGCCGGGACGTACCGGACGCGACGGTGGACTCGCTGCGCCGTATCGTCATGCCGGACTCCACCGCCGTGATCGCGTACACCTCGGGCACCACCGGCCGGCCCCGGGGCTGTGCCCTCTCCCACCGCAGCCTCGCCAGTCCCTGTGACGCCCTGCTCGCGGGCTGGCGGCAGACGGCGGCGGGGCCCGGCGAACAGCCGGCGATCCTGGCCTTCCTGCCGTTCTCGCACGTCTACGGTCTGATGATCCAGGGAATGTGCCTGCGCGGCGGGCTTCTCCTCGCGCACGAGCCGGAGTTCAGCGAGGAGGCGCTGTCCGCCGCACTGCGCTCGTTCCGGCCGACGTTCCTCTTCGGTGTCCCGTACCTCTTCGAGCGGATCTACAAGAACTACCTGCGCAAGGCCCAACAGGCGGGCCGGGGGCCGCTGTTCGAACGGGCGGTGCGCACCGCGCGGGACCACGCCCTCGCCGTCGAGCGCCAGCGGCTGGACACCGGTCCCGGGCCCGCGATGGATCTGAAGCTGCAACACGCCTTCTACGAGAAGACGGTGTACCGCAAACTGCGGGCGGCGCTGGGCGGCCGGGTGCGCGGCGGCTGTTCGGGCGGCTCCCCCCTCAACCGCGACCTGGCGCTGTTCTACGCGGGTATCGGCATCCTCGTGCACGACGGGTACGGCCTGACCGAGACCGCCGGGGGCATCACCGCCCAGCCCGTGGGCCGGGAGAAGTTCGGCACCGTGGGCCGGCCGCTGCCGGGCACGGAGATCCGGGTGGCGCGGGACGGGGAGATCCTGGTCAACGGGCCCTCGGTGTTCCAGGGGTACGTCAACGACGAGGCGGGCACCCGGGCGGCGCTCCACAACGGCTGGCTGGCCACGGGCGACATCGGGCGGCTGGACTCCGATGGCTATCTGTCGATCACCGGCCGCAAGAAGGAGATCATCATCACCAGCGGGGGCAAGGGGGTGGCCCCCGCGCCGCTGGAAGAGCAGCTGCGGACGCATCCGCTGATCCACCAGGCGGTCGTCGTGGGGGACAACCGGCCCTGTGTGGGCGCCCTGCTCACGCTGGACCCGGAGTTCCTCGCGCACTGGCGGGGGTCGTTGTCCGCGCCGGGCGAGCTGCTGGGGCGGGAGGCGCGGGAGGAGAACGCGCTGCGGCAGGAGGTGCTGCGGGCGATCGCCGCGGCCAACAGCACGGTGTCACGCGCGGAGTCGATCCGTGTCTACCGCATCCTGCCCGAGCCGTTCGACCTCGCCAACGGGATGCTGACGCCGTCGATGAAGCTGCGCCGGGACACCATCGTGCAGCGGTACGAGGCGGAGATCGAGGCGATGTACGCGACCTCGGCGCGCACCGCCCGCCGCACGCTCGCGGAGGAGATCGCGGGATGGGACGACTCGGACTCCGACGACGTGTTCCGACGGGCTCGGCACTGACCGCACGACCGGCCGATGACCGACCGATCACCGACCGATGACCGGCAGATGTACGGCGGCGCGATCGACCGCGCGGCCGTACGTAGAGGACACGAGGACACAGGGGGAGGATCCATGGCACGTATGGGGCCGAGAAAGCTGCTGACCACGGTGGTGGCGCTGGGCGGCGGAGCGTTTCTGTTCGGAGCGGCGGTGCTCCGGCTGGAGACGCAACTGAACGGGGTGGCGGGGCAGTTCGTCGTCGCGCGGTGCCAGGTGTCCGAGTCGCGCGGCGACGACGAGTGGTCGTGCGAAGGGTCCTTCAGGGCCGACGACGACTCCTTCCTCATCCCGGCCGTCGAGGTCGACACCACCTTCGCGACCGAGCCCACCGGGCTCGTGCCCGTCTACGTGGACGGCGAGTCGTCGACCACGGCCGTCGTACGGGACAACGGCGTCTGGCTGTACCCGGGCGCGACCGGGCTGCTGTGCCTGGTCGTGGGCGGCTGGAACGTCCGGTCCGCGCTCCGGCGGCCGAGGGAGGAGCCGGCCGCTCCGGTCCCCGCCTGACCACGGGTCGGGCCGCTGTTGACGAAACGGTCCTTCAGATGCGGAGATGCTCCAGGCAGGAGCGGGAGACCGCCCCGCCCAGGAGCACTCCGCACCACCGTGACACGAAGGCAGAGGACCAGGACCCATGGCACTGCAGATCAGCGCCACCAACCCCGAACACCCCGCGCTGCTGCTCGAACTGCCGTGGCACCTGCCGCTGGAGGAGTGGCCCGAACACCACCTCGTGCCGCTCCCCCGGGGCATCTCCCGCCACGTGGTGCGCTACGCCCGCGCGGGCGACGAGGTCGTCGCCGTCAAGGAACTCGCCGAACGGCCCGCACTGCGCGAGTACGAACTGCTGCGCGACCTCGACCGGATCGGGATCCCCGCGGTGGACGCGCTCGGTGTGGTCACCGGTCGTCTCGACGAGGCGGGCGAGCCGCTGGAGCCGGTGCTGATCACCCGGCACCTGGGCGGTTCGATGCCGTACCGCTCGATGTTCGAGACGACCATGCGCCCGGCCACCATGCACCGGCTGATGGACGCCCTCGCGGTCCTACTGGTGCGGCTGCACCTCGCCGGGTTCGCCTGGGGCGACTGCTCGCTGTCCAACACACTGTTCCGGCGGGACGCGGGCGCGTACGCGGCGTACCTGGTGGACGCCGAGACGGGCGACCTGCACGCGCGACTGAGCACCGGGCAGCGGGAGTACGACCTGGATCTGGCCCGGGTGAACATCAGCGGCGAGCTGCTGGACCTGGAGGCGTCGGGGGCGCTGCACCCGTCGGTGGACCCGATCGACTTCGGCAACGAGATCTGCTCCCGCTACCACCGGCTGTGGGAGGAGCTGACCCGCAGGTCGGTGTACCCGGCCGGGAAGTACCACTACATCGAGCGCCGGATCCGCCGTCTCAACGACCTCGGTTTCGACGTCGCCGAGATGCAGATCGAGCATGCCGACAACGGCGACACGGTGACCTTCGTGCCCAAGGTCGTCGACGCGGGCCACCACCAGCGGCAGCTGCTGCGGCTGACCGGTCTGGACACCGAGGAGAACCAGGCCCGGCGGCTGCTCACCGACCTGGAGAGCTGGATGGCCACCCAGGACGACTACGCCCCGGGCGACCCCCTGGGCGCCCGTCCCGAGGTGCTGGCCCACCGCTGGGTACGGGAGGTGTTCCGCCCGACCGTGCGGGCCGTCCCGCTCGAACTGCGCGGCACGGTGGACCCGGCGGAGATCTACCACCAGCTCCTCGAACACCGCTGGTACCTGTCCGAGCGGGCCCAGCACGACATCGGCCTGGACATGGCGGTGAAGGACTACATCGACAACGTCCTGCCGAAGACCCTGGCGCCGCTGCCGCCGGAGGTGGACGACGTCACCGCCGGGTGAGCCACCGGGCGCCCGGGGCCGGTGGCCCCGGACGGGCCGGTGGCCCCGGACGCGAGACGCCGGCGCGGGTCACTTGTGGGGGACGACCGCCACCGGGCAGTGCGCGTGGTGCAGGACGCCGTGGGCGACCGAGCCGATGCGGGCGCCGACGGCCGTACGGCGGGCACGGCGCCCGACGACCACCAGCTGCGCCCGCTGGGCCACGGACAGCAGCACCTGCCCGGCGCTGCCCATCTCGACGTGCTGGGTGACCCGCACCCCGGGGAACCGCTCCCGCCACGGCTCCAGCGCGGCGGCCAGCGCCTTCTTCTCGTACGGCTCCAGCCCACCGGCCCCGTCGAGGAGCTTCAGCGAGCCGGGGCTGTACGCGTACAGCGGGGGCAGCGTCCACGCCCGCACCGCGCGCAGGGACGCCCCCCGGGCGGCGGCCGTCTCGAACGCGAACCGCAGCGCGTCGGCACTGTCCTCCGGCGTGCCCTGCTGACCGACGACGACCTCGCGTCCGGCGGCCTCGGCGCTCGGGCCGTCCCCGGCGCGCACGAGCACGACGGGACGCGGCGACTCCACGATCACCTGCTGGCCCACGGAGCCCAGCAGGAAGCCGACCACCGCGCCGTGCCCGCGCGAGCCCAGCACCAGGGTCTCGGCGTCCTCGGCGGCGCCGACCAGCGTGTCGACCGGCGGGCCCTCCACCAGGTCCGTCGTCACCTCCAGCTCCGGGTGCCGCTCGGCCACACCCCGCGCGGCCTCGGCGAGGGCCTCCCCGGCCCAGCGCTCCTGTCCGTCCCGGTCCACGGTGACCGCCTCCTGCGGCTCCCACCGCCACGCGTGCACCACCCGCAGCGCCAGGTCCCGGCGTACGGCCTCCCGGCCGGCCCACGCCAGCGCGGCGAGGCTCTCGGGGGTACCGTCCACTGCGGCGGTGATCGGGCGCGTCGTCATCGGCCACCTCTCGGTCGTCACATGGCTGACGGGTCCAGTCTTCACTACGCTCACCGCATGACCTTGCAGTGGGAGCAGGTGCTGGTGGACGCGGCCGATCCGGCGGCCCTCGGGCGCTGGTGGGCGCAGGCCCTCGGATGGGTGGTGGTCGACGAGTCACCCGACGAGTACGAGATCCGCCCGGCACCGGAACGTCTCCCCGGCCTCCTGTTCGGGCGCAGCCCGGACGCCAAGAACGGCAAGAACCGCCTCCACCTCGACTTCCGCCCCGTCGACCAGGAGGCGGAGGTCACCCGCCTCCTCGCCCTCGGCGCCCGGCACGCGGACATCGGACAGACCGGTGACGAGCCCTGGGTCGTGCTCCAGGACCCGGAGGGCAACGAGTTCTGCGTGCTGGCCCCGCGCGCGACCTGACGGCGCCGCCGGCGTCCCGGCCCGTGGCTCCGCGGAAGCCGCGCACATCGGCGCGGTCGAACATACGATGGGCCCATTGGTCTCGGGGCGGAGGAGTATGACGCAGGCGGTCGGTCCGGCGCGGAACGTGATCCTCACGGTGGATGACGATCCCGGGGTGTCCCGCGCGGTGGCGCGGGATCTGCGCCGCAGGTACGGCGAGACGTACCGGATCGTGCGGGCGGAGTCCGGGCAGACGGCACTGGAGGCCCTGCGGGAGCTGAAGCTGCGCGGCGACCAGGTGGCGGTGATCCTGGCCGACTACCGGATGCCGGAGATGAACGGCATCGAGTTCCTGGAACAGGCCCTGGACGTGTATCCGGGGGCGCGGCGGGTCCTGCTCACCGCGTACGCCGACACCGGAGCGGCGATCGACGCGATCAACGTCATCGACCTCGACCACTATCTGCTGAAGCCGTGGGACCCGCCGGAGGAGAAGCTCTACCCGGTCCTGGACGACCTGCTCCAGGCCTGGCGGGCCGCCGACCGCACCTGTGCGGGCACCACGAAGGTGGTGGGACACCGGTGGTCGGCGCGGTCGTCCGGCGTACGGGAGTTCCTGGCCCGCAACCAGGTGCCGTACCGCTGGTTCTCGTCGGACGAGCCGGAGGGGCGGCGGCTGCTCGCGGCGGCCGGCGCGGACGGCGAGCGGCTGCCGCTGGTCGTCACCCCGGACGGTACGCCGCTGGTGGCGCCGGAGGACCCCGAGCTGGCGGAGAAGGTGGGGCTGGCGACCACGCCGGCCCAGGAGTTCTACGACCTGGTCGTCATCGGCGGCGGACCGGCCGGGCTGGGCGCGGCCGTGTACGGGGCCTCGGAGGGGCTGCGGACGCTCCTCGTGGAACGGTCGGCCACGGGCGGTCAGGCGGGCCAGAGTTCACGCATCGAGAACTACCTCGGGTTCCCCGACGGGGTGTCCGGCGGCCAGCTCACCGACCGGGCGCGCCGTCAGGCCACCAAGTTCGGCGCGGAGATCCTCTCGGCCCGCGAGGTGAGCGGTCTGGAGGTGAACGGGGCGGCGCGGACCGTCCGGTTCTCCGACGGGTCGGCGGTCGCCGCGCACAGCGTGATCCTCGCGACCGGCGTGTCGTACCGGCAGCTCGCCGCGCCGGGCTGTGCGGACCTCACCGGCTGCGGGGTGTTCTACGGCTCCGCCCTGACCGAGGCGGCCGGCTGCCAGGGGCACGACGTGTACATCGTGGGCGGCGCCAACTCGGCCGGGCAGGCGGCGATGTACCTGTCCCGGGGCGCCAAGTCGGTCACCCTCCTCGTGCGCGGCGAGTCGCTGACCGCGTCCATGTCGCACTATCTGATCCAGCAGCTCGCCGAGGCCCCCAACATCTACGTGCGGCCCGGCACGATCGTGGAGGCCGCGCACGGCACGAACCAGCTGGAGCAGCTGACGCTGAAGGACGTGGCGAGCGGGCGGGAGGAACTCGTCGACGCGCAGTGGCTGTTCGTGTTCATCGGCGCCGAGCCGCACACCGACTGGCTGGAGGAGACCGTGCTCAGGGACGAGCGCGGGTTCATCGTGGCCGGGCCGGACATGACCGCGGACGGGAGCCCGCCTGCGGGCTGGCAGCTGGACCGGCCGCCGTACCACCTGGAGACCAATGTGCCCGGGGTGTTCGTCGCCGGGGACGCGCGGTCGGAGTCCGCGAAGCGGGTCGCGTCCGCCGTGGGAGAGGGAGCGATGGCCGTGATGCTGGTGCACAGGTATCTGGAGCAGTCATGACCGGCGCGGAGGCTTCGGAGGCCGCGTCATGAGCGGGCAGCCGTCGCCGTGCGACCGGGCCGAGCTGGGCCGGCTGTTCCTGTTCGAGAAGCTGGACGACGAGCAGTTGGACCGGCTGTGCCGCGAGGGCCGGGTGGAGCGGTTCGAGCCGGGGCACGTCTACCGCGAGGGGGAGCCGGCCACCTGCTTCTTCGTGCTCCTGGAGGGCACGGTGGTGCTGTCGCGGCAGGTCGGCGACGACGACGTGGAGGTCAGCCGCAGTTCCCAGGTCGGGGTGTACGCGGGCGCCTTCCAGGCGTATCTCGGCGACCAGGCGGACCAGGCCCGTTACAAGGGCTCCATGCGGGTCACCGTCCCCTCGCGCTTCTACGTCCTGCCCGCGGCGGCCTTCGCCCAGATCATGCGCGACTGGTTCCCCATGGCGGTCCATCTGCTGGAGGGGCTGTTCTTCGGGAGCCAGAACACCCAGCGGACCATCAACCAGCGGGAACGGCTGTTGGCGCTGGGCTCGTTGTCGGCCGGACTGACGCACGAGCTGAACAACCCGGCGGCGGCCGCCGTCCGGGCGACGTCGGCGCTGCGGGAGCGGGTGGCCGGGATGCGGCACAAGCTCGGGGCGATCGCCGCCGGGCCGTACAAGCGGGCCATGCTGGAGTCGCTGGTCGATCTGCAGGAACGGACCGCCGAGCAGGTCGCGAAGGCGACCCCGCTCAGTCCGCTGGAGGCCTCCGACCGGGAGGACGAGGTGACGGACTGGCTCGACGACCACGGGATCGCGGGCGGCTGGCAGCTCGCGCCGAACTTCGTGCAGGCCGGACTCGACACCGCGTGGCTGGACCAGGTCGCGGAGGCCGTGGACGAGCACACCCTCGAAGGGGCGGTGCGCTGGCTCAACTACACCGTCGAGACCGAGCTGCTGATGAACGAGATCGAGGACTCCACGACGCGCATCACCCAGCTCGTCGACGCGGCGAAGCAGTACTCGCAGCTCGACCGCGCGCCCTACCAGAACGCCGACGTCCACGAACTCCTCGACAGCACCCTGCTGATGCTGTCCGGGAAGATCGGCGACCGCATCGAGGTGGTGAAGGAGTACGACCGCACACTGCCGCGCATCCCCGCGTATCCGGGTGAGCTGAACCAGGTGTGGACGAACCTGATCGACAACGCGGTCTCGGCGATCAACGACACCGGGGGCGCGGGTACGCTGACGGTACGGACGGCGCTGGACCACCGGGACCAGGTGCTGGTGGAGTTCCGTGACACCGGTCCCGGCATCCCGGCGGAGATCAAGGGCCGTATCTTCGACCCGTTCTTCACCACCAAGCCGGTCGGACAGGGCACCGGGCTCGGCCTCGACATCTCCTGGCGCATCGTCGTCAACAAGCACCACGGACACATCGAGGTCCACTCCCGGCCGGGGGAAACCCGCTTCCAGGTCTTCCTGCCGCTGACGGCACCTGCGGCCGACCTGGACCTCACGCTCGCCGACGATCCCGAGGAGACCTCATGACCCTGCCCGCCGGAATCGACCCCGCCGTTCCGCCGAGCGGCGACGGGTGCGTGGAGTGCGAGGAGGCCGGCGGCTGGTGGTTCCACCTGCGACGCTGCGCCCAGTGCGGGCATGTCGGCTGCTGCGACTCCTCCCCGGCCCAGCACGCCACGGCCCACGCGGGGGCCACCGGGCATCCCTTCGTGCAGAGCTTCGAACCGGGCGAGTCCTGGTTCTGGAACTACGAGACCTCCGAGATGTACGAGTCGGGGCCGGACCTCGCGCCGCCCCTCAGCCATCCCGAGGGACAGCCGACGCCGGGCCCTGCGGGGCGCGTCCCGCGGAACTGGACCGAGGCACTGCACTGACGGGGCCGCGTTGTCGGGTGCGGCCCGGTGGGGCTTCTCGCGCAGTTCCCCGCGCCCCTGAAAAGCAGGGGCTGCGCCCCGTGCTTTTCAGGCCCACCACCCTCGCCTTTCAGGCCTGCGGGGCCGTGGTCTTCCAGGCCCGCAGGGGCCTGGTCTTTCAGGGGCGCGGGGAACTGCGCGAGAAGCCCCACGCACCCGCACCCGACAACGCACCCCCACAAAACCCCGCCCCACCGAACGGAGTGACATCGTGTTGATCGGGATCGGCGAGATCCAGGACGCCGCCCAGCGAATCGCCGGCCACGTCGTGCGGACGCCCACCGTGCCGAGCGCGGGGCTGTCCGCGCTCCTCGGCGCCCCCGTGACCACCAAGCTGGAACTGCTGCAGCGGACCGGCTCGTTCAAGTCCCGCGGCGCGACGGCGAAGCTGCTCACGCTGTCGGAGGCCGAGCGGGCGGCCGGGGTCGTGGCGGTCAGCGGTGGCAACCACGGCATCGCGCTGGCGCACATGGCCGCAGCGCTGCACATCAAGGCGACCGTGGTGATGTCCCGGTCCGCGCCCCGGCGCGCCGCCGACCTCGTGGAGGCCGCCGGAGCCTCGCTGCGGCTCACCGACGGGATGGCGGAGGCGTTCGCACTGACCGAGCGGCTCCGGTCGGAGGGCCTCACCCTCGTCCACCCGTTCGACGATCCGTTGGTGATCGCCGGGCAGGGCACCGTGGGCCTGGAGTTCGCCGAGGACCTGGAGAGCTCCGGGGCGTCATCGGAGACCGGCGCGCTCACGGACGTGCTCGTCAGCATCGGTGGCGGCGGCCTCGTAGCCGGTGTCGCCGCCGCGTTCAAGGCCCTGCTGCCCGGCGTCCGCGTCTGGGGCGTGGAGACCGTCGGCGCCACGGCCATGAGCGAGGCGATCGCGGCGGGCGGCCCCGTGACCGTCCCGCTCTCCTCCGTCGTCACCACCCTCAGCGCGCCCTCCGTCTCCCGGCTCACCTACGACCATGTGACCGCCCTGGTCGAGGACGTCCTCGTGGTGCCCGACGCCGAGGCCGTGCGCGGGGTCCTCGACTTCGCCGAACACGGCAAGGTGTGGACAGAACCGGCCGCCGGCTGTCTGCTGCCCGCCGCCCGCCAGGTCCTCGAGCGCGTCGGCGCCGGCGCGCGGCTCGGCCTCGTGGTCTGCGGCGGCAACGCGACGACGGCCGACATCACGGCGTGGGCACGCCGGTTCGAGCTGGAGTGACGCGGAGGTCTCCCACCCCAACGCCCTTGTCCGGCACAGCACTTGAGATCGCTCACGGTCATCGGTCATCGGTCATGGTCACCCGGCACAATGCTCGGGTGACCACCCCCACTCCCCTCC
>NZ_JARGEE010000125.1:0-22037 GCF_033794485.1 Streptomyces sp. MB09-02B | reverse complement strand
TTTTGTTTTATTTTTTTTTTTTTTTAAAGCAAAAACGGGCAGTGGAGTTTGCGGCCGTCCTCGTGGTGTCGGAGATTGTTATAAGAGACACCAGCAGCAGCGCGCCCAGCATCACGAACGGCGCGGCCACGCCCGCGACCCCGGCGATCAGGCCCGCGGCGGCCGGCGCCCCGGCCTGCCCCAGCCGGTTTCCCGTCAGCCGCAGCGCCAGGGCGGTGGAGCGGGCGTCGTCCGGCGCGGCCTGCACCACCGTCGTCATGGACAGCGGCTGCCCGACCCCGAGGCAGAACCCGAGCGCGGCGAGGATCAGGGCGAGCGCCCACACCGGCACCGGCAGCGCGATCCCGGCGCACAGCACGGCCCCCAGCACACAGGTGACCGTGAGCAGCGCGGTCCGGCCGAGCAGCCGCAGCATGGGGGTCATCACCAGGCGGCACGCGATGGTCGCCGCCGCCCGCAGGCTCAGCAGGACGCCGATCACCGAGGGCTCGATGCCCCGGTGTTCACCGACGACCGGCAGGTACGCGGTGAGGATGTCCGTCGCCGACAGCACGGCGAGGCTGATGAAGATACCGCCCGGCACGCCACGGGTGCGCAGGATGCGGTGCACGGGCACGCGTTCGCCCTGCGCTGTACGGGACTTGGGCTCGACGGGACGCTCTATCCGCCAGAGCGAGGTGAACGCGACCGCCGCCCCAGCCCCCGCGACCACCAGCGCCAGGGCGCTCGTGCGGGCCATGTCCGGGCCGCCGATCAGGGCGCCCGCGGCGATCGGGCCGACCAGTTGGCCGAGGGAGGCGCCGATGGTGAAGTGGCCGAAGTTGCGGTCGTGTTCGTGCGGCGCGGACTGGCGGGCCACCAGGGACTGGGCGCCGATCACGAAGGAGAGGTGACCGAGGCCCATCACCCCGCTCCAGACGGCCATCGCCACCAGGGAGTCGGCCAGACCGCTCAGGGCGCAGCCGCCGGAGATGAGGACGACACCGATGGGCAGCAGGGGCGCGCACCGGCCCTGGTCGGTCCTGCGGCCGAGCGGGACGGCGGCGAACAGCGGGAGCAGGGCGTAGACCCCCGCGATCACACCGATCGCCCGTTCGTCGGCGCCCAACGCGAGGGCCCGGTAGGACACGGCGGGCCGCGCCATCGACACCGCCCCCTGCGCGAAGCTGAAGGCGATGACGAGGCGGAGCAGCCAGCCGCGGTTCCTACCGGGCCTCACGATGAGGATCCTCCTGGGGGAAGTTCACGCCGGTGCGAGCGAACTCCGCTCCGGTGCCGGGGAGTCGGGTCCCGTGGTTCAGATGATGCCGAACAGCACGCCGGCGCCGAGGATGATCAGTGAGGTCGCCGCCGCCCACTTCACCACGAACCTGGTGTGGTCGCCGAACTCGACCTTCGCCATACCCACGAGCACGTAGACGGCCGGGACCAGCGGGCTGGACATGTGCAGCGGCTGGCCGACGAGGGAGGCGCGGGCGATCTCCAGCGGCGAGACCCCGTGGGCGGCACCCGCCTCGGCGAGGACCGGCAGGACACCGAAGTAGAAGCCGTCGTTGGACATGAAGTAGGTGAGCGGCAGGCTCAGGAAGCCGGTGACCAGGGCCATGTGCGGACCCATGCCGGCCGGGATGCCGTCGACGATCCACTTGGCCATCGAGTCGACCATGCCGGTGCCCTGGAGGACCCCCGTGAAGACGGCGGCGGCGAAGACCATGCCGGAGACGTTGAGGACGTTGTCCGCGTGGGCGGCGAGCCGGTCCTTCTGGTCGGGGATGTTCGGGAAGTTGACCGTCAGCGCGAGCGCGGCGCCGAGGATGAAGAGCACCGGGATCGGCAGCCACTCCATGATCATGGCGGTCAGCAGCGTGACCGTGAGCAGCGCGTTGAACCAGTACAGCTTGGGGCGCAGCGTCGGGCGGTTGGGGTCAAGACCCTGGAGGCGGACGTCGTCCGCGTCGTCGTCCTCGGCGTCGGTGCCGGAGCCCGCTCCGCCGGTGGCCTTCGTCGTACGGACCTTGTCGTCACCGGAACCGGCACCGGAGCCGGCGGCCGACGAGGCGCCCGCGCCGACGAGGACGGTCTCCTCGGAGCCGGACTTCTCCTCGTCCTTGACGATCTTCTCCTGCTCCAGGACCTCGTCGAGGCTCAGCACACCGAGGCGCTTGCGCTCGCGCAGACCGAGGAAGTAGGCGAGGACGAAGACGAAGAGCAGACCGACGAGGAGCGCCGGGATCATCGGGACGAAGATGTCGCCGGCGTCGAGCTTGAGCGCGGTGGCGGCGCGGGCGGTCGGGCCGCCCCAGGGCAGTGTGTTCATCACGCCGTTGGCGGTGGCGGCGACACCGGTCATCACGACCAGGCTCATCTTCAGGCGCTTGTACAGCGGGTACATGGCCGAGACGGTGATCATGAAGGTGGTCGAGCCGTCGCCGTCCAGCGAGACGATCGCGGCGAGCAGGGCCGTGCCGACGACGATGCGCAGCGGGTCGGCCTTGCAGAACTTCAGGATGCCCCGGACGATCGGGTCGAAGAGGCCGACGTCGATCATGAGGCCGAAGTAGACGATGGCGAACATCAGCATCGCGGCGGTGGGCGCGAGATTGCCCACCCCCTCGATGACGTAGTCGCCGAGTTGGGCTCCCTTTCCGACGAACACGCAGAAGAGCGCGGGGATCAGTACGAGTGCCGCGATCGGCGACATCTTCTTCATCATGATCAGGACCAGGAAGGTCGCGATCATGGCGAAGCCGAGGATGGTCAACATGTGGATACCTAACGTTCGCCCTTGAACTCCCACCAGGGCACCGGCGGTGCGACGACGTTAGGGCGGCTCCACAAGCGTTAACAAGACGTTGACATGCGAGCAATAAGCGCAGAACTCCAGGTCACAGCGTTGCGCCTGCTCGGGACAGCTCCACGGGGATGCCGTTGAGGACCGCGTTGCCCGACAGCGGGTCGAGCAGGGAGCCGTCGAGGAGCTGGTTGACGTTGACCCCGGGGTCGGTCGCCGCGTGGCTCATACGGGTGCCCGGGCGGTCGTGTCCCCAGCCGTGCGGAAGGCTCACGACACCCCGTCGTACGACGTCGGTGACCTCGGCGGGAGCGGTGACCTCTCCCCCGGCGCCCTTGATCCGTACGGCGTCCCCGTCGGCGAGGCCGAGGCGGCCGGCGTCGTCGGGGTGGATGTGGAGGGTGCAGCGGTTGGTGCCGCCGGTGAGGGCGGGGATGTTGTGCAGCCAGCTGTTGTTGGAGCGGAGATGGCGGCGGCCGATGAGGACCAGGCCGTCCGGGCGCTCACGCAGGGCGGTGCGAAGCCTCGGCAGATCGCCGACGATCGGCTCGGGCAGCAGTTCGATGCGGCCGCTGACCGTCTTCAGCGGCTGCGGCAGCCGGGGCCGCAGCGGTCCGAGGTCGATGCCGTGCGGGTGGGCGAGGAGCTTGTCCAGCGTCAGCCCGTCCGGCTCCGCGCCGAAGCCCTCGCCGTACGGGCCGAGGCGCAGCATCATGTCGAGCCGGCGCTCGGGGCCGGTGTCGCCGGTGAGCAGGCCGGCGAGTTCCTTGGGGTCGCGGCCGTGGACGGGCGAGTGGGCGTCCTTCACGGCCTTGCCCAGGGTCTGGCCGATGACCAGGTCGTCCACGGCGGACGGGTCGGCGCCGTGCATTCCGGTGGCGGCGAGGGTGAGGCGGGCGAGGATCTCCGTCTCGGCCATGCGGCCGTCCTCCAGGGGGACGGCGGCGCGGTTGTAGCGGACCTGGTTGCGCACGGCGAAGGCGTTGAACGCGAAGTCGAAGTGCGGGGCCTGCGAGGGCGGGGGCGGCGGCAGGACCACGTCGGCGTGGCGTGCGGTCTCGCCGAGGTAGGGGTCGACGCTGACCATGAAGTCCAGCGAGTCGAGCGCCTTGTCGAGGCGGTCGCCGTCGGGTGCCGAGAGCACCGGGTTGGCGGCGACCGCGATGAGGGCGCGGACGGGGCTGCCCTCGGCGGTGGCGGTGTCGATCTCCTCGGCGAGCGCGGACAGCGGCAGTTCGCCCTTGGCCTCGGGGTGGCCGCCGACCCGGCTGTGCCAGCGTCCGAGGGCGAAGCCCCGGCCGGGTCCGGCGGGGCGGGGGGTCTTGTCCGTCGCGGAGTGCGGGAAGAGCGCGCCGCCGGGCCGGTCGAGGTTGCCGGTGAGGATGTTGAGGACGTCGACGAGCCAGCTGGCGAGGGTGCCGTGCGGGACGGTGCAGCTGCCGATGCGGCCGTATACGGCGGCGGTGGGCGCGGCGGCCAGCTCGCGGGCGAGCGCGCGGATGGTGCCGGCGTCGACGTCACACGCCTCGGCGACGGCCTCGGGGGTGAACTCCCGCATGGCGGCGGCGAGTTCGTCGATGCCCTGTACATGCGGGGCGAGGTCGCCGAGGTCGGTGAGCTCCTCCTCGAACAGCACCTGGGCCATCGCCGCCAGCAGCAGGGCGTCCGTGCCCGGCCGGATGGCGAGGTGCCGGTCGGCGAGCTTGGCCGTGCGGGTCAGGCGGGGGTCGACGACGGTGAGGGTGCCGCCGCGCGCCTTGAGGGCCTTGAGCTTGCCGGGAAAGTCGGGGGCGGTGCACAGACTGCCGTTGGACTCCAGCGGGTTGGCGCCGAGGAGCAGCAGGTGGTCGGTGCGGTCCAGGTCGGGGACGGGGATGGCGTGGGCGTCGCCGTAGAGCAAGCCGCTGGAGACGTGCTTGGGCATCTGGTCGACGGTGGAGGCGGTGAACAGACTGCGGGTGCCGAGTCCGGCGAGCAGGACGGGCGGGTAGAGGGCGCCGGCCATGGTGTGGACGTTGGGGTTGCCGAGGACGACGCCGACGGCGTTCGGGCCGTGCGCCTCGACGACCGGCCGCAGTCCGGCGGCGACGGCGTCGAAGGCCTCCGCCCAGGTGGCTTCCCGCAGCTCCCCGTCCTTGCGGACCAGGGGGGTGCGCAGCCGGTCGGGGTCGCCGTCGGCCGCCCCGAACGAGGCGCCCTTGGGGCAGATGAAGCCCTTGCTGAACACGTCGTCCCGGTCGCCGCGGGCCCCGGTCACCCGGGTGCCCTCGATGGTGAGGGTGAGTCCGCAGGTCGCCTCGCAGAGCGGGCAGACACGCAGGGCGGTGCGGGAGTCGGTGGTGGTGGACACGGGTCCTCCGGAGGGGGCGGCGGCGACGGTGACGCTCGGACGAGGGCCGCGCACGCAGGGCACGCGGCACCGAGGCCGAGCATACCGACCGGTATGCACCACGGGGAGGGGGTGCCGGGGGTCTTGTCGGGAAACGGCGAGAACCGCGGGGAGAGACTGGCCGGCAATCGGTGGCACCCACGGGGCGCGGCCGCACGGATGCGGTCGGCCGCACGGGCCGCGCCCGGGGGCCGCCGGGACCCGCCGGCCCCCGGGCCGGACTCAGTCCAGCACGCGCGCGAGATAGGCCCGAAGCAGTTCCCGCATCTCCAGGATGATCCGCTCGTCGCCCTCCGGGGAGACCCGGAAGGCCAGGTGAACCAAGGTGTCGGCGGTCTCGACGGCGATCAGGAAGGTGCGGCGCAGATCCTCGTCGGGGGTGCGGTCGATGAACGCGGAGAGCAGGTCGGACAGGCGGTCGGCGACACGGTGGTTGGGCTCCTGCCGGCTGCCGCCGACCGGGATCTGGTTGCCGAAGTCGATGAGGGCGAAGCCCGGCGTGTTGCGCTTCATGTCGAGGTACTCGTCGAGGACGGCGTCCATCGCGGTGCGCCAGTCCCGGCTGCCCGTCGCCTGGAGGCGGCGGGTGACCCGGTCGGTGAAACGGTCCAGGTTGCGTTCGGCGAGCGCGTCGGCCATCGCGCGCTTGTTGCCGAAGAAGCGGTAGACGGAGCCGATGGGCACACCCGCGCGCAGCGCCACGGCACGGGTGCTCAGCGCGTCGTAGCCGACCTCGTCGAGGAGGTCGGCGCAGGCGTCGAGGATCCTGGTCAGTCGTTCGGCACTGCGCCGTTGCACGGGGGCGCGGCGCAGGGAGGTCGCCTGGGACACGGGCTTCATGATGCCTTTCCGCCTAGGTCCGATGAACTGTCCGAATATCAGTACGGCCGGTACCGCCGCTCCCGCTCAGCGCTGGACCGTACGGACACCGAACATCCGCACGCCCACAGCCTGCCGGGAGACTAGAGCACCGCACTGACAGGACGGATCCCCTCCCGGTCCGGTTCTCCCTCTCCGCCCGATGCACCCGATCTGCGGACGCCCCGGCGTCGTCCGGTTGTCGCCCGTCGCCGTCCGACAGTCGGCCGATTGTCGTCCGGTTGCCGTCCGTCGGCGCCCCGTCGCCGGCTCGTCCCCTTGCACCCGCCCCGACCGAATCCTACGGTGAAGCACAGGAATCAGGATCGCGAGGGAGCGGGCATGAGCGGGGACGCGAGGAAGACGGCCGAGGGGCTGGAGTACCTCTCCGGCTTCGGCAACGAACACGCCTCGGAGGCGATTCCGGGCGCGCTGCCGCACGGCCGCAACTCGCCGCAGCGCGCCCCGCTCGGCCTGTACGCGGAGCAGCTCAGCGGCACCGCGTTCACCGAACCGAGGCTGCACAACCGCCGCTCCTGGCTCTACCGGATCCGCCCGTCGGCCGCGCACCCCGCGTTCACACGGACGGACAACGGCGCGCTGCGCACCGCCCCGTTCACCGAGACCGTCCCCGACCCCAACCGCCTGCGCTGGAACCCGCTGCCGGAGCCCCCGGCGGGCACCGACTTCCTCGGCGGCCTGTGGACCCTCGGCGGCAACGGCGACGCGGCCCTGCGCACGGGCATGGCGGTGCACCTGTATCACGCCAATTCCGCCATGGAGCGGGTCTTCGGCGACGCGGACGGCGAACTCCTGATCGTCCCGGAGCGGGGCGGCCTCCTCCTGCGCACGGAGTTGGGCCTGCTGCGCACCGAGCCCGGTGAGGTCGCTCTGATCCCCCGGGGCGTCCGCTTCCGCGTCGACCCCCTCGACGGCTCCGCCCGCGGCTACGTCTGCGAGAACTACGGCGCCCCCTTCCGCCTGCCCGACCTCGGCCCGATCGGCGCCAACGGCCTCGCGAACGTCCGTGACTTCCGGGCGCCCGTGGCCGCGTACGAGGACGTGGAGGGCCCGGTGAAGGTGGTGAACAAGTACTGCGGGAACCTCTGGACGGCCACCTACGACCACTCCCCGCTCGACGTGGTCGCCTGGCACGGCAACCACACCCCGTACGTCTACGACCTGCGCCGTTTCAACGTCATCGGGACGATCTCGTACGACCACCCGGACCCGTCGATCTTCACGGTGCTGACCTCGCCGAGCGACACGCCGGGCCTCGCGGCGGTGGACTTCGTGGTGTTCGCGCCGCGCTGGCTGGTGGGCGAGGACACGTTCCGGCCGCCCTACTTCCACCGGAACGTGATGAGCGAGTACATGGGCCTGATCGAGGGCGCGTACGACGCGAAGACAGCCGGAGAAGGAGGCTTCGTGCCGGGGGGCGGCTCGCTGCACAACATGATGTCGGCGCACGGCCCGGACCGGGAGACGTTCGACCGGGCGAGCGCGGCGGAGCTGGGGCCGCAACGGGTGGACGACGGGCTCGCATTCATGTTCGAAACGCGCTGGCCCGTCCTCACCACCGAGCAGGCGGCCCGCTCGGAGCGGCTGCAACGGGGGTACGACGACGTGTGGTCCGGGCTCCGGCGCCACTTCGACCCGTTGCACTGAGGGCACCGGGCCGGGTACGGATACCGTCGTGACCTCATTCGCTCCGGACTCGATCGTCCTGAACCGCAAGCTGCCGCTCTGGTACCAGGTGTCGCAGTCCCTGCGCGCCTCGATACTGGGCCGGTCGCCGCAGGAGTCGCTGCGGCTGCCGACCGAGGAGCAGCTGGCCGGGCACTACGGCGTGAGCGTGCTGACGATGCGGCAGGCGCTGAAGGAGCTGGAGGACGAGGGGCTGATCAGCCGGCACCGTCGGCGCGGCACGTTCATCGAGCCGAGCGCCCAGCGGGGTTCCCCGGTGCGGCTGCTCGGTTCCGTGGACGCGATCGTGGCCCAGCAGTCGGGGATGACGACCGAGCTGCTGGAGCAGGGCAGCACCCCCCTGTCGGGTGAACTCTCGCAGTACTTCCCGGACTTGACCGAGGTGGCCACGTACCACCGGTTGCGCGGCGACGAGCGGACGGGCGAGCCCACCAACCACGCCCGCAACTACGTCCGCCCCGAGCTGGCCGAACGCATCGACCGTGACGACCTGCTGCGCTGGCCGATGACCAAGGTCCTGCGCGATGTCGTGGGCGTGGGCATCGGCCGGATCACCGACACGGTCGAGGCCCGCATCGCCGACCCGGAGACCGCCCGTCTCCTTCAGGTCCCCCTGCTCAGCCCGATCCTCCACTACACGGGCGTCACCCGCGACGAGTCGGGCCGTGTCCTCGACGTGGCGGTCATCCACTACCGCGGCGACCGCTTCTCGTTCACCGTGACCCTCGACGCCCCCTGACGAGGCCGTACGATGCCCACCGTGACGCCCGACGACGCTCCGCCGCTCGCGGACCTCATGCCGTGGTCCGTCGCACCGCCACGGCTGGGCCGGGGGTGGCCGGCCGCCCCCGACGCCGTGTCCCTGAAGGCCCGCTGGGACGCCCTGGTGAAGGCGGGGGGCCCGGACCGCGAGACCCTGTTCGCCCCCACCCGTTCCCGCACGCTCACCTCCGCGGTGGCCCAGTTGCCGGGCCGGTCCACCGGCACCGGCCGACTGGCCCGGGAGTCGGGCCCCTGCCCGGAGCCGGTCCGCGTCCTGGCCGCCCCCTTCGACGAGCAGTGGCTCATCCCCGACCACCGGCTCATCGACGCCGCCCGTCCCGAGCTGTGGCGGGTGGCGGACGACCGGCAGGTCTTCGTGGTCGAGCAGACGGTCGCCCCGGATTCCTCCGGCCCCCTGCTCCTCGCGTCGTCCGTCCTGCCGCTCGCCCCGCCGCACGGCCCTCGCGCCGGCCGCGTCCACCCGCTGTACCGCCGCCCCGGGGCCGCCGAGCCGAATCTCGCACCCGGGCTGGCGGAGTACCTGGACGAGCGCCTCGGCACCGGGCCCGTCGACCCCGTCGACGTCCTCGCCTGGATCCTGGTGGCCGCGCGCCCCGGCCCCGGCGGTGTCGAGGTGCCCCTCCCCGCCGACCCGGACGTCTGGTCGGGCGGCGTCGAACTGGGCCGCCGCGCCCTCTGGCTCATGCGCCGCGACGGCGACCGCCCGAAGCTTCCCGGCGGGCGTCGCCCCTATGTGCGCGCCCCGCTCCCCTCCCGCCCGGTCGACGTCCGCTACGACCGCGACGAGGAGAGCCTCGTCGTCGACGAGGGCCGCATCTCCCCCGTCCCGGCCGAGGCCTGGGATTTCCACGTCGGCGGTGTCCGCGTGCTGGAGGAGTGGTTCACCCGCAGAACGGCACCGGCGGAGCCCGGCACCCTGGAGGCGATCCGCCCGACGACCTGGCCCCAGCCCTGGACGTCGGAGCTGCTCGAACTGATCACCGTGCTGGCGCTGCTGGCCGAACTGCGGCCGAGGCAGGAGGAGTTGGCGGTCGGGGACCCGATCACCACGGCGGACCTGCGCCGGGCGGGAGTGCTCCCGGTGCCGGACTCCTCCCGTCGGCCCGCCTCGGTCCTGGACCACCGGGAGGAGGGCCCGGAGGGCCAGTTCACCCTGCTGTAGGGCCGTTCCGTGCAGGCCCCTCAGCCGCAGGGCCCTCAGCCGCAGGCCCCTCAGCGACAGGGCCCTCCGTCTACGGCGCGAACGAGTCCAGCACCCTGCCCAGCATCCACTCGAACACCTGCTCAAGATCGATCGGCCCGGAGTCCTCCATGAACGCCGCGGCCAGCCGCGGATACGCCCCGCTCGCGATCTGCCCCCCGAGGTAGGCGATCCGGACCTCGTTCTCCCGCTCCTCCGACCACGGCAGCGACCTCACCCGCTCGGCAGTGGCCAGCTCGTTCGCGACGTAGGTCGTCACGCACCCGTTCAGCATCCCCAGGAGCTGCATCTTCGTCCCGTACGGCGCTGCGAGGGAGTCCATGCAGGCCATGCAGTGCTCCAGATACCGCAGCCCGTTGGGGCTGAAGCCGTAGACCGGCGACATCAGCCGGGGCATCCAGGGGTGGCGACGCAGCAGGTCACGCGTCTGGTGGGCCACCCGGCGCAGATCGGCCCGCCAGTCACCGCCCGGCTCCCACAGCTCGTGCTCGCCGGCGACCACGTCGACCATCAGCTCGTACAGGTCCTCCTTGCGCGGCACGTAGTTGTAGAGCGACATCGTGCCGCAGCCCAGCTCGGCGGCGACGTGCCGCATGGACACGGCGTCGAGGCCGCCCGCGTCGGCGAGCCGTACGGCCGCCGCCGCGATGTCGGCGCGGCTGAACGCGGGCCGCGGGCCGCGGCCGGTGCGCTCGGGGCGGGCCCAGATCACTTCGGGTCGGGCCGCTCGGCCAGCCATCGATCATCACCTCGGCCACCATCCTAGTTACGTACAGCGTACGTAATGAGCTATGGTCGATCCATGACTACTACGTACGCTGTACTTAGTGAGGGGCTGGAGAAGAGCTTCGGCGATGTCCGGGCCGTGCGCGGCCTCGATCTGGCCGTGGAGGAGGGCACGGTGGTCGGGATGCTCGGCCCGAACGGGGCGGGCAAGACGACGGCCGTCCGGCTGCTGGCGACGCTGCTGCGGCCGGACGCGGGATCGGCGCGGATCGCGGGCCACGACCTCGTGCGGGAGCCGGCCGCGGTCCGGCGGATGATCGGGGTGACCGGGCAGTACGCGTCGGTCGACGGCGACCTCACCGGTCGGCAGAACCTCCGGCTGTTCGCCCGGCTGCACCGGGTCCGCGACACGGCGGCCCGCGCGGCCGAACTCCTCGACCGCTTCGGTCTGACCGAGGCCGCCGACCGGCCGGCCTCCACCTACTCGGGCGGCATGCGCCGTCGGCTCGACCTCGCGGCCAGCCTCGTCCGCCGCCCGGCGGTGCTCTTCCTCGACGAGCCCACCACGGGCCTCGACCCGGTCAGTCGCAACCGGACGTGGGACGCCGTGCGCGCCCTGAAGGCGGAGGGGACGACCGTGCTGCTGACCACGCAGTACCTGGAGGAGGCCGACCAACTCGCCGACCGGATCGTGCTGATGGACCGGGGCCGGATCGCGCACAGCGGTTCGCCGCCCCAGCTCAAGGCGCTCATCGGCTCGTACGCGGAGGTCGTCGTCGCCCACCCGGACGCGATGACCGCGGCGGCGGGCGTCCTCGACCAACTCACGGGCGCGGAGCCCTCGTTCGATCCCGACCGGCGCGCCGTCGGCGTGATCGCGCTCGACCCGACGCTCACGCTCCCCCGGCTGGTGCGGGAACTCGACGCGGCGGGTGTGCCGTTGCTCGACGCGAGCCTGCGCCCGCCCACGCTCGACGATGTGTTCCTCCGTCTCACCGGAGACGCAACGGCAGACCTCCGCGACCGACGAGACCGACGAGACCTCAAGGAGCGTGCGGCGTGAGCGCGTTGGCGTACGACGGCACGGCGATGCTGGGCCGGCAACTGCGGCGGATCCGCAACAACCCGGGGCTGCTGATCCTCACCCAGGTCATGCCCATCTCGATGCTGCTGTTCTTCGGGTACGTCTTCGGCAGCGCCCTCGCCGTGCCGGGCGAGGAGTACCGGCGGTTCCTGGTGCCGGGCCTGCTGGTGGCGACGGCCTCCGGCGGGATCATGACCGGGATGTTCCAGGCCGCCCAGGACACCCACCGGGGCGTGATGGACCGCTTCCGGACGCTGCCGATGAGCCGGGCCGCCGTGCCCCTGGGGCAGGCGCTGGCGGACGCGGTGGTCACGGTCGCGGGGACGGCGGTGTTCCTGCTGGTCGGGCTGGCGGTGGGCTGGCGGGTCGAGGGGGGCGCGCTCGCGGCCGTCGGCGCCTTCGGACTGTTGCTGCTGTTCCGGTTCGCGTGCGTGTGGATCGGTATCTTCCTCGGCCTGCTCACCCGCGACGAGGAGGCGGCCGGGCAGCTGGGCGGCGCGGCCTTCCTGCTGCCGCTGCTCTCCAGCGCGTACATCCCGACCGAGGGTCTGCCGGGCTGGCTGCGCACGGCCGCCGAGTGGAACCCGATCAGCGCGGTCGCCACGGCCCTGCGTGACCTCCTCGGGAACGCGGCCGTGCCGGAGGGGGCCGCCTGGCCGGTGACGCATCCCGTCGCCGGGTCGCTGCTCTGGTGCGGGCTCCTGCTCGCGGTGTTCGTACCTCTCGCGGTGCGCACGTACGCGACCGGCCCCAAGTGACCTCCGGCCCGTTCGGGGGACGGGCCGGAGGCCGCTGACGCCGGGACGCGTCGCCGGGGCAGGTGACACGCGGCACTCCCTGGTGACAACCGCGCCCCGGCGGGGACATGATCCACGGCATGCGTCCACTCCCCCGCTCCGGTGATCCCCTGCCCTTGGACGGCATCACCGTCGTCGCCGTCGAGCAGGCCGTCGCGGCCCCCTTCGCCACCCGGCAGCTCGCCGACCTCGGCGCACGGGTGATCAAGGTCGAGCGGGTGGACGGCGGTGACTTCGCCCGGGGCTACGACACGGCGGCCCGGGGCCTGGCCTCGCACTTCGTGTGGTGCAACCGGGGCAAGCAGTCCCTCGCGCTGGATCTGAAGGACCCGCGGGGCCTGGCCGTCGTACGCCGGCTGGTGGCGGACGCTGACGTGTTCGTGCAGAACCTCGCGCACGGCGCGGCGGCCCGGCTCGGCCTGGACGCGGCCACGCTGTGCGCCGCGCACCCCCGGCTGGTCGCCGTGGACATCTCGGGCTACGGGGCGTCGGGCCCGTACGCGGGCAAGCGGGCGTACGACATGCTCGTGCAGTGCGAGGCCGGGCTGGTGTCGGTGACGGGAACCCCGGAGCGGCCGGTCAAGGCGGGCATCCCGGCGGCGGACATCGCCGCCGGGATGTACGCGTTCTCGGGGGTGCTCGCGGCGCTCGTCCGGCGGGGCACGACCGGGCGGGGTGGGCCGGTGGAGGTGTCGATGCTGGAGGCGCTGGCCGAGTGGATGGGTCATCCGCTGCACCACGCGATGCACGGTGGGAGCGCTCCGGCCCGGACGGGCCTCGGGCACGCGGTGATCGCGCCGTACGACGCCTATCCGACGGCGGACGGCGGACGGGTGCTGCTGTCGGTGCAGAACGACCGTGAGTGGCGGCGCCTCGCCGAACGGGTGCTGGGTCGCGCGGAGTTGGCCGACGACCCGGCGTTCGCGACGAATTCGGCGCGGGTCGAGCGCCGGGACCGTACGGACGATCTGGTCGCCGGGGCGCTGGGGCTGCTGGACACCGACGAGGCGCTGGCGCGGCTGGAGGCGGCGGGGATCGCCTGTGCGCGGCTACGGGATGTGACGGAGGTGGCGGAGCACCCGCAGTTGGCGGCCCGGGACCGGTGGCGGGAGGTGGAGTCACCGGTGGGGCCGCTCAGGGCGCTGCTGCCGCCCATCACGCTGCCGGGCGGGGACGAGGCGCGGATGGGTGCGGTGCCCGCGCTCGGGGAGCACACCGGGGCGCTGCTGCGTGCCGTGGGGATGACGGACGACGAGATCGCAGCGTTGCGCCGGGACGGCGTGGTGGCCTGAGCGCGGGCCTCCTGCGGGGAAAGCCTTTGGTGCTGTGGTGCTAGCGGCTGCCGAACAGCGAGCGGCGCAGCCTCTTCAGGGGGGCGAACAGCGAGACCCGGCCGACGCGCGTGTCCTTGCGGCTGCCGCGCTCCTGAGGGGAACGTGACGTCAGCTCGCGCATCAGCGAGGTCGCCTCGGCCGCCTCGCGTTGTGGCACGGCGGGACCGCTCAGCACCGAGAGATGTCGGTCGAGGCGCGAGCTGGTCGCGTTGCTCCCGCACGTGATCGCAGGGACTCGCGCCCTGCGCACTGTTATCTGTTCCATGTCACTCCCCACCCGTACGAGTCCACCCGGCCCGGGCAGCGTAACCATATCGCCCCGTTGGAGCACTCGGGAATCACGGTCCCGGTATTCACCTACCCCGTAAGGGCGTTGTTGATTACTCTCCGAATCCGACCGATTCCAGGGCGAGTTGGACAACTGGCTGGCTGGTGGGCTGCGGTGATCCACCGTCGGGTTCGACGGTCACGGCGAGTGACGTCGCGTCGGTGTTCATTCCGCTCGTGACCAAGGGCGTGTCGCCGTCGAAGAGGCCCAGGGAGCGTGGTTGCACGTCGGGGCGCATGAGCCAGAGCTGGTGCACCCGGTTCTTCGGGAGGCCCTCGAATCCGCTGAGGGTCACGATCGCGCTCCCCTCCTCCGCGGAAGCGATCACTCCGATTCTGTGGCCCTCCGCGTCCCGGTCGCTGCTCGCGCGGGCGTCCGGCGCGGCGAGAACGTGGGCGATCTCACTCGCCCGCGTCCGCTCGGCGGCCAGCTCGTCGCGGGTGCGGTCGGCCTGGACGGCGAAGAGGGAGGCCACCGCGAGCGCGGCGGCGGCCGTGACGGTGGCCAGCGGAACGAGCCAAGAGCGCAACCGGGGCGCACGGGCGCGCGACCTCGGCGGCGGCTCGGCCCCCCACACATGCCGCGGCAGATGCTGGGACCGCGGCGGCTGGGCGCTCCAGGACTGGTTCTCCTGGGGCGTGTTGCTCTCCTGCGGGGTGTTGCGTACGGCGGCGAAGACCCGGTCGCGCATCGCGGCCGGGGCCGGCGCGGCCGTGGACCAGGCGAGCCGGACCGCGTCCTCGGACAGGGCGCGCACCTCGGCGGGACAGCGGTCGCAGCTCTCCAGGTGCTGCTCGAAGCGGCGCCGCTCGTCGGGCCCCAGGGCGTCCAGCGCGTAGGGAGCGGCGAGCGAGTGGAGGTCCTCGCGGCGGAACAGGCTCACTCCGCGCCTCCCCCGGGCCGGCCGTACAAGGCGCTCATGCGACTCCTCCCAGGCATTCGCGCAGCCGTGTGAGTCCGTCGCGCATACGGGTCTTGACCGTGCCGAGGGGCAGCGAGAGCCGCTCGGCCACTTCACGGTAGGTGTAGCCGTCGTAGTAGGCGAGGGTGACGGACTCGCGCTGGAGGGTGGTGAGCTTCTCCAGGCAGTGGCGCACCCATTGGCGTTCGAGGCCGGCCTCGACCTCCTCGGCGACCTGGTCGAAGGCGGTGTGGTGGTTGCGTCGTCCCTCGCGCTGCTCGCGCTCGGTGGCGGCGCGGGCGCTGCGCACCCGGTCCACCGCGCGCCGGTGCGCGAGGGTGAGTATCCAGGACAGGGCGCTGCCCCGCGCCGGGTCGAACCGGCCCGCGGAACGCCAGAGTTCGAGCAGCACCTCCTGGGCCACCTCCTCCGACTGCGCGGGGTCCCGTACGACCCTGCGCACCAGCCCGAACACCGGGCCGGACACCAGGGCATACAACTCCTCGAACGCCCGTTGGTCGCCCCCGGCCACCTGAACCAGCAGCCTGTCCGCCTCCACTCGCTCCCCCTCGCCTCCGGCCGAGCACGGCCATCCTCGCGCGTAAGGCATTCGCAACCGACCCACCTCCGGATGGGGTTACGGATCCGGAGGAGATCCGGATCAACAAATCCCGCTCTCCGCTGAAACAACCTTTCAAACGCGCCGTAAGAACGTTTGGGATTCGACCAATCCACCCTGCCGACCGCTCCGAATGGCGTTCGTCAGGCAAGTTGGGACAGAGGACGGACGGCATGACGACACCTACTTCCAGGAGCGGCGCGGGACGGCGGAGCATCGCGTCCCTCATCTGTGCTTCGCTGGCCGCCGGAGGACTCGCGGCCGCCGGCGTCACCGTGTTGCAGCCGGGGGCGGCCTCCGCCTCCAGCCACCGGGAGGCCCCGCTGATCTCGGGGGAGCCCCAGTTCGACAACACCGACGTGTACGCCTTCGTCAGCCCCGACAAGCCGGACACGACGACGGTGATCGCGAACTGGATCCCCTTCGAGGAGCCGGCGGGCGGACCCAACTTCTTCACCTTCTCCGAGGACGCGGAGTACGACATCCGCGTCGACCAGGACGGCGACGCCCAGGAAGACCTCGTCTTCCGGTACACGTTCAAGACGAAGACGAAGAACGACAGGACCTTCCTGTACAACACGGGCGTCGTGGAGAGCCTCGACGACCCGGACCTGAACATCACACAGACGTACGACATCGACCTCATCAAGCTGAAGGACCGCCGCGCGGTCTCCAAGACCAAGCTCGCGGACGACGTGTGGGTGGCGCCGTCGAACGTCGGCAAGGCGTCGATGCCGGACTTCAAGAAGCTGCGCGACGAGGCCGTCTACAAGACGGCGAGCGGGGTGACGACGTACGCCGGTCAGGCCGACGACCCGTTCTTCCTGGACCTGCGCGTCTTCGACCTGCTCTACGGCGGTGACCTCTCCGAGGTCGGGCGGGACACGCTCAAGGGCTACAACGTCAACTCGATCGCCCTGCAGATCCCGAGCGAGGCGCTCGTCCAGTCCAAGGACCAGCCTATCGTCGGCATCTGGTCGACGACGCAGCGCGAGGGCGCCGACGGCCAGTACCACCAGGTGTCGCGCCTCGGCATGCCGCTGGTGAACGAGGTCGTCAACCCCATCGGCGACAAGGACAAGTTCAACGCGTCCTCGCCGGTGGACGACGCCCAGTTCCTGAAGAACGTCACCGAGCCCGAGCTGCCCAAGCTCATCGAGGCGATCTACAAGATCCCGGCGCCCAAGGAGCCGCGCAACGACCTCGTCGACGTCTTCCTCAAGGGCGTCGAGGGCCTCAACCAGCCGCCGCACGTGACCCCTTCGGAGCAGCTGCGGCTCAACACCTCCATCGAGCCCACGGCGAAGCCGAAGCGGCTGGGTGTGCTGGACGGCGACAACCAGGGCTTCCCGAACGGTCGCCGGCTCACCGACGACGTGCTCGACATCGCGCTCCAGGTCGTCGAGGGCGAGCTGGTCGACGCGCCCAACGACCTGGGTGACGCGGTCGACAAGAACGACAAGAAGTTCGGCAAGTCCTTCCCGTACGTCGGTCTGCCGACGGCCGGTTCGCGGGGCAAGACGGTCAAGGGCAACACCACGAACAACGTCCGCAGCGCGCTGGGCGGCGGTGTCGAGAGCGGCACCGACGACACCACCCTGATCGCCGCCTCGGCCGGTGCCGGCGCGGCCGGTGTGCTGCTGATCGGCTCGGGCCTGCTGTGGTGGCGCCGTCGCAACGACCGCGCGTACTACTAGCCGGCCCCGCGTCCGGGCCCTTCCCCATGGGGCCCGGCCGACGTGACCGGCGCGGCCCGCTCGTATCCATCCCCCACGGCGCGGGCCGCGCCCCACGACCACGATCACCGCACTCGGCAAGGCTGTTGAGGAGAGGGAATGTCCCCGCGTACGAACGAGAGCGCGCCGCAGAACGGGCGTCCGCGCCCCGACGAGGGAACTCCCGAACCCGACGAGCGCGCCGAACCCACCGACTCCGACCGAAGCACCGGCACCGGATCCGCCACGGCGTCGATTCAGACGGCCGACGACGGGTTCGCTGCCGCGATCGGGCCGGGGGCCGACGCCAGGTCCGACGTTGCGATCGAGCCAGGGGCCGACACCAAGTCCGACGCCACGAACGAGCCCGGGGCCGACACCAAGTCCGACGCCACGAACGAGCCCGGGGCCGACACCAAGTCCGACGCGGGACCGGAGTCGGTGTCCGAGGCAGAGGGGAGCCCGGTGGCTGGCGCCGAGGCCGACTCAGCGTCCGGTGGCGAGTCCGGGTCCGGTTCGAAGAGTGAGGGGCTCCCGGAGGCCAGGCTTCTGCCCGGTCGTGGGGCGGCTTCCCGGCGGGGGCGTGAGAGCGCGCCCGAGTCGGGGCGGCGGCGGCTGGCTCGGGTCACCGCGTGCGCGGCAGCACTGGCCGTGGCGTTCACCGGGTTCGCGGTGGCGCTGGGGGCCAGGGACGACGACCGGACCGTGGCCATGTCCTCCTCGCCGGGTGTCTCGGCGGCACAGCTCGCCGGTGGCGACCTCGACACGGCCGTCGAGCGCCTCCAGGCCCATCTCAAGGCACAGCCCAAGGACTTCGGCTCCTGGTCCACGCTCGGCCTCGCCTATGTCGAGCAGGCCCGGGTCAAGGGCGATCCCTCCCGCTACCCGCAGGCCGAGAAGGCCCTGCAGCGCTCGCTGGAGCTGCGCCCGGACAACGACCCGGCGCTCGCGGGCCTCGCCGCCCTCGCCGCCGCCCGCCACGAGTTCGAGGACGCCCTGCGGTACGCGGACAAGGCGCTCCAGGAGAACCCGTACAGCGAACGGGCGTTGTGCAGCCGCGTCGACGCCCTGGTCGAACTGGGGCGCTATGACGACGCGTTGAAGGCGGTCCGGCTCGCCGACACCCGCCGCCCCGGCATCCCCGTCTTCACCCGGTACGCCTACGTGTACGAGCTGCGCGGCGACGTGAAGACCGCCCGACGCGTCCTGGAACAGGCCCTCGACTCGGCGGCCACGCGCGGCGACATCGCCTACGTGGCGTCCCAGCTCGGCCAACTCGCCTGGAAGCAGGGCGACTACAAGACCTCCCTCGACCACTACGCCCGCGCCCTCGGCGCCGACGACACCTATCTCCCCGCCCTGGAGGGCCGCGCCCGCGCCCAGGCCGCGAGCGGCGACGACGCGGAGGCGATCCGCGGCCTGGAGCAGGTCGTGTCCTCCTATCCGCTGCCGGGACCGCTCGTCGTGCTCGGCGAGCTGTACGAGGCCAAGGGCGACAAGACCAAGGCGGGCGACCAGTACGCACTGGTGGACGCCTACACCGCGATCGCCCGCTCCAACGGCGTCAACGCCGACCTCGACACCGCGCTCGCCGCCGCCGACCACGGCGACACCAAGTCCGCGCTGCGGGCCGCCGAGGCCGAGTGGAAGCGCCGGGAGACGGTCCACACGGCGGACGCCCTCGCCTGGGCGCTGCACGTCAACGGCCGCGACGAGGAGGCCCTGCCGTACGCCCGCCGGGCCACCGCCACCGGATACAAGGACGCGACGTTCCTGTACCACCGGGGCATGGTCGAGTACGCGGCCGGCGACAAGAAGGACGCCCGCACCTCGCTGAAGGCGGCGCTCGACCTCAACGCCGGTTTCTCGCCGCTCGGCGCGGCAGAGGCCCGAAAGACCCTGAAGGCACTGCAGGCTCTGGAGACCGCCAAGTGATCTCTCCCCGGCGCGTGTTCGCCTCCGGCACGGCGGTCCTGGTGGCCGCCTGCGCACTCGTCCTCGGCCCCGCCCAGGCCGCGAGCGCCCACCCCCTCGGCAACTTCACCGTCAACCGGTACAACGGCCTGGTCGCCGCCCCCGGGGAGTTGCGGATCCTCCACGTCGAGGACCTGGCGGAGATCCCGGCGACCCAGGCCGGCCCCGCCATCGAGCGGCAGGGGATGGAGAGTTGGGCCCGGGCGAGGTGCGAGAAGGCCGCCGAAGGCAGTGACGTCACCGTCGACGGGAGTGCCGCCGAGGTGGCGCTGAAGTCGAGCCGGGCCGAGGAACGGCCGGGCCAGGCGGGCCTGAAGACGCTGCGGGTGGAGTGCCGACTGACGGCGCCGCTGCCGGACCGGGCCGCCGACGTGGCCTTTCACGCGGCCGTGGACTCCGGGCCCGGCTGGCGCGAGGTCACCGCCCGGGGCGACCGGATGACACTGACCGGGTCGGACGTACCGGAGGAGTCGGTCTCGAAGCAACTCACCGAGTACCCGGCGGAGTTGCTGCAGTCCCCGGAGGACACGGCGAAGGCCTCCCTCCAGGTGGAGCCGGGAGGTCCCGCGCTGGCCGAGCAGGAGAGCGCGGCGCCCGGCGCCTCGATCCTCCCGCGCGGCGCGGATCGCTGGACCAGGGCCCTCGACGACCTGGTCTCCAGCCAGGACCTCACCCTCGGCTTCGGTGCCCTGGCCTTCGGCATCGCCATGTTCCTGGGCGCCATGCACGCGCTCGGGCCGGGCCACGGCAAGACCCTGATGGCCGCGACGGCCGCGGCACGCGACCGGGCCCGGATGCGGGACGTCCTGCCCATGGCCGCGTCCGTGACGGTCACCCACACCCTGGGCGTCGTCGCCCTCGGACTCCTCGTCCTGGCCGGTTCTGCCGCCGCCCCGTCAGTGATCACCTGGCTCGGCATCGCGAGCGGCCTGTTCGTGATGGGAGCGGGCGTCACCCTCGCCCGCCGCGCATGGCTGAACCGCAAACTGGCACTCACCCACGCGAGCGCGCACGGACACGGGCACGGGCACCACGGTCACTCGCACGACCACGACCACGACCACGCCGACGGTCACGATCACGGTCACGATCACGGTCACAGCCATGAGCACAACCACGACCACAGTCATGGTCATGGGCACAGCCACAGCCATGACCACAGCCACGACCACGGAGACGGGCACACCCACTCGCACGACCACCAGCCCGAGCCCAGCCGCGAACTCGTACTCGCCCAGGCCGCACCGTCACACACCCACACCCACACGCACAGCGCGACCCACACGCACACCCACACGTCGGTCGCCCCCCACAGCCACGAACACGACGACGACCACGGCCACTCCCACAGCCACGACCACGCCCCCCAGGAGAAGCGCTCCCTCTTCGGCGGCGGTGTCACGCACACCCACGGCGGTTTCACCCACACCCACCCCACCGCGCCCACCCTGCGCGGCACGATCCTGCTCGGCTTCGCGGGCGGCATGGTGCCGAGCCCGTCCGCCGTGGTCGTCCTCGTCGGCGCGGCGGCGTTGGGGAAGGCGTGGTTCGGGCTGCTGCTCGTGCTGGCGTACGGCATCGGTCTGGCGCTCACGCTGACGGCGGCCGGGTACGCCGTCGTGAAGGCGGGCGGCTGGGTGACGAAGGTGATGGACCGGGGCGAGGGCCGCCTCGGCGGCCCGACGGCCGCGCTGGTGCGCAGGACCGTACCGCTGGCGTCGGCCCTGCTGGTCGTCGTCCTCGGTGCCGTTCTGGTGTTCAGGGGGGCAACATCCGCACTCGGCTGAGCTACTTTTGGGGAGAAATGGCACGGAGTGGAGATTCCGGGCCGATGCGCGTGCGGATGCGAGTGACGGGGGATGGCCGTGTCCGAAGAACCGGGCGGTGAACGGGTGATCGCGGGCCGCTACCGGCTGCTGACCCCGCTGGGCGAAGGCGGCATGGGGACCGTGTGGCGGGCCCGCGACGAGGTGCTGCACCGCGAGGTGGCCGTCAAGGAGGTGCGGGCGCCGGGCGGGATCGCGGTCTCCGACGTCGAGCGGATGTACGCCCGCCTGGAGCGGGAGGCGTGGGCGGCGGCCCGGGTCGCCAACCGCAATGTCGTCACGGTGTACGACGTGGCGATGGAGGACGGCCGCCCGTGGATCGTGATGGAGCTGGTGCGCGGTCTGTCGCTCGCCGACCTCCTGGACGGCGAGGGCCCCCTGTCCCCGCAGCGCGCGGCGCAGATCGGCGCCGAGGTACTGTCCGCGCTGCGCGCCGCGCACGAGGCCGGGGTGCTGCACCGGGACGTGAAACCGGCCAACGTGCTCATCTCCAACGACAACCGGGTGGTGCTCACCGACTTCGGCATCGCCACGGTCGAGGGCAGCTCCGCGCTGACCATGACCGGAGAGGTCATCGGCTCCCCGGAGTTCCTCGCCCCCGAGCGGGCGCTCGGCCGGGCGTTCGGCCCCGAGTCCGACCTGTGGTCGCTCGGGGTGCTGCTGTACGCGGCGGTCGAGGGCAACTCGCCGTTCCGCCAGAACACTCCGCTGAGCACCCTGCGCGCGGTGGTGGACGAGGAGCTTCCGCCGCCGCACCGGGCCGGCCCGCTGGCCCCGGTGATCGAGGGGCTGCTGCGCAAGGATCCGGCCGAACGGATCCCCGCCGAGCAGGCCGAGCGGGACCTGCGGATCATCGGCGCCGGGGGAACCCCGCACGCGGACGCGACGACCCCGTACAGCCCTACGGTGGCCGCCTTCCCGGCCACGGGCGCGAGCACGAACACGAACACGGGACCGGACTCGAACCGGTACGGGCCGCCGACCCCGCCGCACCCCACCCCGGG
>NZ_JARGEE010000124.1:0-22143 GCF_033794485.1 Streptomyces sp. MB09-02B | reverse complement strand
CACCCGTGCCATCCGGGCCACCCGGGCCACCCGGGCCCTCCACCCCGCCGACCGCGCCCCCTGCCTGCTCCCGAGTCGCCAGATATGCCTGCGCCTCCCGGGGCCGCCGCCCCTCCGCCGCCTCGGCGAGCATCTGCTCGGCCTCGTCGGGGCCGGGCCGTACGGCGGGGTCCTTGCACAGCAGCGCGGCGATGACGGGCCCCAACGCCCCTGCGTCCGCCGGTTCCTCGACCTCCTCGCTCACCACGGCCTGCATCGTGGTGAGCGGAGTGGTGCGCCGGAACGGCGACTTGCCCTCCACCGCCGTGTACAGGGTGGCGCCCAGGGACCACAGGTCGGAGGCGGGCCCGGGCTCCTGGCCGCGTACCCGCTCGGGGGCGATGTAGTCGACGGAACCGACGATCTCACCGGTGCGGGTGATGGTGGTGTCGCCCTCGACCTGCGCGATGCCGAAGTCGGTCAGCATGACCCGGCCGTCCTCGGCGAGCAGCACGTTCCCCGGCTTCACATCGCGGTGCAGCACACCGGCCCGGTGGGCGGCCCGCAGCGCGCGCAGCACCCACACACCGATCCGCGCCGCCTCGCGCGCTTCCACCCGCCCCCGGTCGCGCACGGCGTCGGCCAGCGAGACGCCCTCGACCAACTCCATGACGATCCACGGCCGGTTGTCGTGCTCCAGCACGTCGTGCACGGTGACGACGGCCGAGTGGTTGATACGCGCCGCCGCGCGCGCCTCGGCCCGGGTCCGCCGCAACAGGATGGCCTGCTCGTTCTCCGAGACGTAGAGCGCGGCCGTCAACTCCTTGACGGCGACCGCCCGGTGCAGCACCTCATCGTGCGCACGCCAGACCCGTCCCATGCCACCGCTGCCGATGGTGTCGACGAGCCGGTAGCGCCCCGCGAGGAGCTGGCCCTGCATCTGATTCACGTTGCCCCGCAATGTTCTTGACAGGGTCAGAGTAGGGAGCGGCCCGCAGCCCGCGGAACCGGCCGGGCCGCACAGAGACCGCACTGTGACGGTTCTCGCTTCCGCGAACGGAGCGCAACCTTCCGCCGCCGACCCGAACAGCCACCGCCCCGACGAATGCCGCCGGTCGTCCGACCGCTCAGCCGGTCGCCTTGTACGTGGCCGCCGCCTGCTCGTACAGCCGGGTGACCTCGTCGCGCTCCGCCTCCGGCCCGCGCACCTGCACCACGTGGTACCGCCCGTCGAGGAGGATCGCGAGGTTCCGTACGAAGACGCCGCGCCCCTCCGAGTCCTGCCAGGTGAACTGCCCCTCGGCCGAGGTCACCCCGCCCACTTCGACCAGCCGCATACCGGTGGAGGTGGCCCAGGTCGAGTCGCGGAAGGGCTGCAACTCGCGCTCGTCCTCCCGCTGGTACTTCAGCGGGTCGCTGCCGTACGTCGCCGTGCTGTCCCGCCCGGGGACGACGATCAGCTCGAAGCCGCCCTGGGAGTAGACGATCTGGCCGCGCCCGTTCCTGCCTCCGCGGTCCCAGCCGGTGGCGACGGCGACCTGGAACCCCTCGGGGTCCTTGCGCAGGGTGAACCCCTGGGCGACCTCGGGGTCACCGGTCTGCGTCTGAGTGGACCCGGACGACTCCGACGGCGAGGGGCTCGCGTCGCTCTCGCCCTCCTCGCCACCGTCGGGCGAACTCGAGTTCTGACCGGGCCGGGAGTCACCGCTCGCCTCCGGCGCCGAACTGGGCTGCCCGACACTGTCCGTACGGCTGCCGGTGTCCCTGCCCTCACTGCTCGGCGTGGCCTTCGGCATGAACACCACGGCGTACGTGATGGCGGCGACCAGTGCGAGCAGGATCAGCAGGAGCAGGTTCCGGCCCAGCTTGCGGGGCTGGGGCCGCCGGTCCGGGCGAGCGCGCTTGTGGCGTGCGTGCGCGCTGGTCGCGGGCAGCCCGGCCCGCCGTCTGCGGACGAGTTCGCCCCGCCGCCGTATGATCGGCAGCCGGCTCGCGTCGACGGGCGGCGCGGGCACGACGTGCGTACCGGCCTCGGCTTCGGGCGCCGACCGCACCAGGGAGCGCAGCCAGCCGCGCAGTTCCTCGAAGTCCAGCCGTTCGGTGGGGTCCTGACGCAGCAGCGACTCCACGACCGGCCGCAGCGGTCCGCACTCCTCGGCGAACGCTGGCGGCTCGGCGCACACCATCTGCACCAGCTCGGCGGTGTTCTCCTCCGGGTACGGGGCGTGTCCCTGCACGGCCCGGAACAGCAGCGCGCCCAGCGCCCACAGATCCGTGGCCGGCCCGATCGGCGCGGCCAACTGCCAGTTCTCGTGCACCGGTCCGGCCTGTTCCGGCGCCCATCGCTCCGTGACCGGCCCCACGACGGCCATCCGCGCCTGCCGCGCACGCTCGGCCGCGAGCGCGGTCGCGGGCCCTCGTCGAGGAGCGGTCCCGGCACCGGCACCGCCCCAGGGGACGGCGTCCGTCACACCCGGGGGAACCGGCACGCCGGGCACGGCGTCGGTGTACACACCGCCGACCGTCCCGCCACCGTGGTGTCCACCGCCGACCGCGCCGCCACCGTATGACGCGTCGTCGACCGCGCCGCCGGGCGCACCATCGTCCCTCCCGCCACCGTACGGCGCGTCACCGGAGGCCCCGCCCCCGCCGTACGGCACACCACCAGCCGCACCTCCGCCGGTGTCGCCGAGGCCGCCCTTGGTTCCCGAGGTGCCCTGGGTTCCCGAGGTTCCGTGAGTGCCCGACGTGCCGTGAGTGCCCGACGTGCCTTGGGTCCCCGATATGCCGTGGGTGCCGCTGTCGTTCGTCCCGCTGTCGTTCGTCCCGCTGTCGCCCGCGCCGGGCGTGGTCGTCCCACCGCGCGGCAGGGCGCCGTGCCAGGCGCTCGTGGGGCCGCCGTTCGCGAGGACGCCGTAGGGGTCGGCGATCTGGTGGAGCGGCACCGGGCGGGCCACCCCGTCCGACGTCGCTCCGCCGTCCCGCCCTGTCCCGGGCGTCCCGTCCTGCGGCGCCGGCCGCTGCGCGGGCAACCCCGTGCCCGGCCCGCCACGCTGGTCGTCCTGCACACGGGCCGCGGCCCGCGCACCCGCCCGGTACGCCGCGATGGCACCCGCCCGCGCCGCCCGCGCGTCCCCGCCGGCCTCCAGCGCGCGCTGCCCTCCGGAGGGTTCCGCCCCCGGCGCCGCACTGCCGGCCCGCGCCTCTATCGCGGCCCGCCGAGCGGCCTCGGGATCCTCGACCACACCCCCGCGAACACCGCCCTGGGCGCCGCCGAACGTACCGCCGCCACCCCCGGGCAGCGCCCCACCACGGGCCCCGGGAACACCGCCCGGTGGCACCGGGACACGCCGGGCGTCCCGCACCCCGCCGGGCGGAACCGGGACCTGTCGCGGCCCCCGTCCTCCGCCGGTCCCCGCGACAGGCGCTCCGGCGCCGCCGCCGGGTGCCGCGGGCTGCGTGTCCTCGGCGTCCCGCGCGGGCACCGGGTCGTACCCGCACAGCGCCTCTTCCGCCGCCCCGACGGCCAGCCCGGTCAGCATCACCCGGCCGTCGTCACAGACCAGCACCGTGCGGGCGGTGATGTTGCGGTGGACCCAGCCGTGCGCGTGCAGCGCCCGCAGCGCGGTGAGCACGTCGGCGGCGACCTCGGCCGCGCGGTACGGCGTCAGCAGCTGCTCGGCGAGGAGCGCCTCCAGCGTTCGGGCGGACACCAGTTCGCTCACTATCCACAACGAGCCGCCTTCGGCGAACACGTCGAAGACCTGGTCGAGCCGAGGGTGGTCGGGGATCTGCGCGGCGGCCTGCGCGGCCTCGACGGCCCGCCGTACGGCGGGGTCGGTGGACCCGCGCGTGGCCCGGCCGGCCCCACGGCGCGCACCGCCGTCCCGCGCGACGTACCCCTCGGGCAAGCCGTCCGAGTCGAGCACCTCCGCCTCGACCACCTCGGGCAACGGCACCTGCCGTACCAGGACTTCCTGTCCGCTGTAGGTGTCGAAGGCGCGTATCTCGGCGGCGAGTTCGTACTCGTCGGAGGGCGGGAGCGGCAGGCGATAGCGGTCGGCGAGTACTCGCCCCCCGTATTCGTCCACAATGCCCTCCCCCGGCCGCCCGGTTGGTCAATTCCGCTCGCCCGGCGACCCGTTCCGTTCTGGATGCGTACCCGGTCCGCAGCCCTTCACGATACGTGCCGGAGGCAACTCACATTGACTCGATGCGATATCTCGTTCGTCTCGAATGCGCTCGAACGCATCCGATCTTCCCCGGAGGACCCGTCGCCGAACTCACCCGGCGGGCACAACTCCCGAAGCTGAGCTCGTACGGAGGCGCCCCGCCCCGGCTCGCGCACCCGCACGCCCCCGTGCGGCGCCCCGAACCGAGGCACGAGTCCGCAGAGAGCCCCCGCCCCCGACGCACCGGCGCACAACACCCGTCCGCACGCGCCCCTGCGCACACCGTCATGGGCGGACCCGCGACCGAGCCGCTACGCCCCTGTTCCCCTATGCCCGTATGCCCCTACGCCCCTACGCCTTCGGCTCGAACGTCTTCGTGAACGTCCGCCAGGTGTCCTTGCGCAGCTCACCGCTCCACTTCGCGGCCTTCGCGGTGTACATCAGCGCGTATCCCTGCTGCGAGTCGACGACGAACCCCCGGTCGATCGACCGGTTCTTCGTCCCGCTCTCCACGTAGGTGAACTCCCAGTCGGCCGCGTTCCAGCCCCGGTAGTCCACCGCCTCTATTCGGATCCGCTTGTACTGCGAACGCGTCATGTAGCGCTCCTGGTTCTTCCAGTCCGCGACCGGGTCGCTCTTGGGCGTGGACGTCCACCCGACGAGCAGCCGCTGTCCGTCGGGGCCGGAGAACCGGGCGCCCGCGGCATCCGTGGACTGGTACTTCCACCCGTCGGGCAGACCGATCGAGAACCCCTGGGCGCTCTTGTACGTCTCGGCCGCGATGTCGCCCGAGCCGGAGCCGTCACCGCTCACGGCTCCGTTCGCCCCGCCCGACGGACTCGGCGAACTGCCCCCGGCCCCATTCGACCCGGCGGCTTCCTCCGTCTGCCCGTCGGGGCTGGGGTCGGACCCCTTGTCCTTGTCGGCGTCCTCGCCCGTGCCCTTGTCCGCGTCCTTGCCGTCGGCGTCGCTCCCCGACGCCGAACCGCTGGACGTGGCCGCTTTGGTGTCAGTCCCCTTGCTGCCGGTCGAACTGCCGTCGTCGCCGCCGAGGGTGAGCACCAGGACGGTCCCGAGGACGACGAGGGCCACGGCCACGGCGATGAGCGCCAGCGTCCGCCGTGACACCACGTCCGTGATCGGCGCCCTGGGCACCGGCCGCGGCGGCAGGTCCGGCGGCGTCATCTCGGGCCACCCCGAAGTCCGCCCGGCCGAAACGGAGTTACCCGCGCCCTGACCGGCACCGCCGGCACCGCCGGCACGCGGCCCGGGCACCCCTGACGCCGGTTTGCCCGCCGTCCGCGCCGCGCCCCCGCCCGTCTTCGCGCTGTCGGCCCCGGACGACACCCCGACGGAAGCGGACCGCGTCGTCACGGCCGCTGGAGCCGCCGAGGGCGAGGACTTCGCACCGGCCCCACCGGAAACCGCACCGGAGACACCGCCCGAAGCCGCACCGGAAGCTCCTCGCGCGACGCCGGTTCCGGTGCCGGTTCCGGTGCCGGCTGCGGCCGCCGCGGCCCCACCGGCGGCCCCGGTTCCAGCCCCGGCCGCCCCCTTCCGCATGGACCACCTCGGCGCGCGAGCCCGCTCGCCACCACCGTCCTTGGCCCCGGACCGGGCCGAACCGCCGCCGGAACCGCCCTTCTTCGAGCGCTCCTCCGGCACCGGCGGCAACGGCACGACCCGCGTCGCGTCCACCGGCACGACGTCCTTCGGATCGGGCGCGTGGATCACGCTGTTGAGCATGGCCCGAGCACCGGCGTCGTCGAGGCGCCGCTCGGGATCCTTGGTGAGCAGGCCGAAGATGACGTCCTTCAGGGCCCCGGCACGCTTCGGCTGCGGCACCGGCTCGGTCATCACCGCGGTCAGTGTCGCTATGGCCGAACCCTTGTCGTAGGGCGGCACCCCCTCGACCGCCGCGTAGAGCAGACCACCGAGCGACCACAGGTCGGCGGCGGGCCCGGGCTTGTGCCCGCGCGCCCGCTCCGGCGAGATGTACGAAGGAGCGCCCACAAGCATGCCGGTCGACGTGATGGAGGGGTCACCCTCGACCTGTGCGATACCGAAGTCGGTGAGGACGACCCGGCCGTCGTGCTTGTCGATGAGCACGTTCGACGGCTTCACGTCCCGGTGCAGGATGCCCTCGCGGTGCGCGGCGCGCAGCACGTCGAGGATGGCGAGGCCCACCTCGGCGGCCCGCCGCGGTTCGAGGACGCCGTCCTCGCGGATGACCTCGGCGAGCGACTTGCCCTCGACGAGCTCCATCACGATCCACGGCCGGTCGTCCTCGTGGACGACGTCGAACACCGTCACCGCGGCGTTGTTGCGGATCCGTGCGATCGCCTTGGCCTCGCGGAGCGTGCGCGTGATGAGCCGCCGTTTCTCGTCCGCGTCGATGCTCGACGGGAACCTCAGCTCCTTGACGGCGACCGTACGGCCCAACGTCTCGTCCTCGGCACGCCACACCGTGCCCATACCGCCGCGACCGAGCACCCCTCCCAGCCGGTACCGCCCGGCGAGGAGACGTGCGTCCTTGTCCTGACGGGATTCCCCAGCCCGCTCCGCCTCCGACATGCGTCCCCTCATACAACCCGCCCTGACAGAGCCTCCATTGTCACCCACCCACACTTCACAACCGGGGCCCCGTTTCTGAGGCCGGCCCACCCCACGGAGCCCGTCCGGTGTTTGCGGAACTACAGCGGCACGATGTCCGGCGCCCCCAACCGCGCCGCGTCCGCCGTCAGGTCGTCCGGCTGCCGCTGCGACTCCCGCTCCGCCTCCACCCTCTTCTCGTAGTGCTGAACCTCCCGCTCGATCTGGTCCTTGTCCCACCCGAGCACGGGAGCCATCAACTCCGCCGCCTCGCGCGCACTGCGCGTCCCCCGGTCGAACGTCTCGATCGAGATACGCGTCCGCCGCGTCAGCACGTCGTCGAGATGCCGCGCCCCCTCGTGCGAGGCCGCGTACACCACCTCGGCCCGCAGATAGTCGTCGGCGGCCTGCAACGGCTCCCCCATCGTCGAATCGGCCGCGATCAGTTCGAGTACCTCCTCGGTCGCCGACCCGTACCGGTTCAGCAGATGCTCCACCCGCACCACGTGCAGCCCGGTGCTCGCCGCGATCCGCGCCCGCGCGTTCCACAACGCCCGGTACCCCTCGGCCCCCAGCAGCGGCACGTCCTCGGTGACACACTCCGCGACCCGCTGGTCGAGCCCGTGCACGGCGGCGTCCACCGCGTCCTTGGCCATCACCCGGTACGTCGTGTACTTGCCCCCGGCCACGACCACCAGCCCCGGCACCGGATGCGCCACGATGTGCTCCCGCGAGAGCTTGCTGGTGGCGTCGGACTCCCCCGCGAGCAGTGGCCGCAGCCCGGCGTACACCCCCTGCACGTCGTCCCGCGTCAGCGGCACCGCCAGGACCGAGTTCACATGCTCCAGCAGATAGTCGATGTCCGCGCTGGACGCCGCCGGATGCGCCTTGTCGAGGTCCCAGTCGGTGTCCGTCGTGCCCACGATCCAGTGCCGCCCCCAGGGGATGACGAACAGCACGGACTTCTCGGTCCGCAGGATCAGCCCGGTCGTGGAGTGGATCCGGTCCTTCGGTACGACCAGATGGATGCCCTTGGAGGCCCGGACGTGGAACTGCCCGCGCTCGCCGACCATCGCCTGGGTGTCGTCGGTCCACACCCCGGTCGCGTTGACGACCTGGCGGGCGCGGATCTCGTACTCCCCGCCGCCCTCGACGTCCTGCACCTTGGCCCCGACGACCCGCTCGCCCTCCCGCAGGAACCCGGTCACCCGCGCACGGTTGGCGACCTTCGCCCCGTACGACGCGGCCGTGCGCACCATGGTGGCCACGTACCGCGCGTCGTCCATCTGGGCGTCGTAGTACTGCAGCGCCCCGACGAGCGCGTCCTTCTTCAAGCAGGGCGCGACGCGCAGAGCGTGGTGACGGGTCAGGTGACGATGGATCGGGAGCCCGCGCCCGTGCCCGCGCGCCATGGACATCCCGTCGTACAGCGCGACGCCCGAGCCGGCGTACCACCGCTCCCACCCCTTGTGCTGCAAGGGATAGAGGAAGGGGACCGGCTTCACCAGATGGGGGGCCAGCCGCTCCAGCAGCAGCCCACGCTCCTTCAGGGCCTCGCGGACGAGGGCGAAGTCGAGCATCTCCAGATAGCGCAGACCGCCGTGGATCAGCTTGCTGGACCGACTGGAGGTACCCGACGCCCAGTCACGCGCCTCGACCAGGCCCGTGGACAGACCGCGGGTCACGGCGTCCAGGGCCGTGCCCGCACCGACCACCCCACCACCCACGACCAGCACGTCCAGCTCACGCTCGGCCATACCCGCCAGTGACTCGGCGCGCTGCGCCGGTCCCAGTGCCGCTGTCCTCACCGCTGCCTCCCGCTGTCCGTCGCGTCGGCCTCATCCGTCCATGCCCGTCAGGCGAGACCCAGCTCTTTCGTCGCTCTCGCATCCCCTGCCCAAAATTCTGACCGCGTTGCCCGAGTTCGGCCACCACCGGCCCCCAGCCTGTGGATAACTCCGCAGGACGCGCACAGAAAAACACTCTTGCAATCCCGCATATCGGTCATATTTCCGCCTAATGTGACATTGCGCTCGCTCATCCAGACCACCGGGCTTGCGCGTCTGTCCCGCTTCGGTTACTGGGAAGGACGGCCCCGCCATGCCCGCAGATCTCGCCGTGATCGGACTCGGCCAGTTGGGGCTGCCGCTGGCCCAGGCCGCCGTCGCCGCCGGCATCGCCACGCTCGGTTACCGCACCGGCCCCGACTCCGGTTCGCTCGCCCCCGGCGAACTGCGCCGCATGCTGGCCCGCGGCTTCAAGCCCACCACCAGCCCCGCCGAACTCGGCCGCGTCCGTACGGCGGTCATCTGCGCGCCCACCCCACTCGGCGCCGACGGTTCGCTCGACCTCACCCAGGTCGAGGAGGCCGCCCGCACCCTGGCCGCCCGGCTGCGCCCGCACACCACGGTCATCCTGGAGTCCCCGGTCCCCCCGGGCACCACCGGGGACCTCCTGCGCCCCCTCCTCGAAGAGGGCTCCGGCCTACGCGCCGGCCGCGACTTCCACCTCGCCTACTCCCCCGCGCGCGTGGACCCGGGCAACCGCGCCTACGGCCCCGCCAACATCCCCAAGGTGATCGGCGGCCTCACCCCCGCCTGCACGGAATCGGCGGCCGCCTTCTACGGCCGCCTCACCGACAAGGTGGTACGCGCGCGTGGCCTGCGCGAGGCGGAGACGGTCCACCTCCTGGAGACCAACTACCGCCACGTCAACATCGCCCTGGTCAACGAGATGGCCGCCCTGTGCAACGACCTGAACGTCGACCTCTGGGACGTCATCCGCTGCGCCGAGACCAAGCCCTTCGGCTTCCAGGCCTTCCGCCCCGGCCCCGGCGTCGGCGGCCACGCCCTCCCCCAGGACCTCGCGGGCCACGCCCCCCGCTCGCTCCGCATGGTCGAACTGGCGCAGCGCGTCAACCACCGCATGCCCCAGTACGTCGTCCAGCGCGCCGCCACCCTCCTCAACGAGCACGGCAAGTCGGCCCGGGGCGCCCGCGTCCTCCTGCTCGGCGTCACCTACAAGCCCGACGTCCCCGACCAACAGGGCACCCCCGCCGACGAGATCGCCCGCCGCCTCATCGAACTCGGCGCCCACGTCAGCTACCACGACCCGCACGTCCCCACCTGGAGCGTCCTCGACCGCCCCATCCCCCGCGCCGACTCCCTCTACGAGGCCACCGCCGACGCCGACCTGACGATCCTCCTCCAGCAGCACCGCACGTACGACCTCCAGGGCCTGTCGGTGAAGGCGCAACTGCTGTTGGACACCCGGGGGGCCACGCCCACGGGGGCGGCGCACAGGTTGTGAGAGGGGGCGCACGGCAAACCCCTGGCCTCCGGGGCCGCTGGCAGCCGCCCGCCTCCACCGGTACCGTACGGAAACAGGCGGAGCCCACCGCAGCGGTCACTGCGGCAGGCTCCCGGATGGTTCACGGAGTGTCCGCCCCTAGTCCGTATGGGGGCGGCCGCTCACCATCCGAAAAGCCGCAAGATCCACCTCCTCCGGCACTTCACCATCCGAAGACGGACTCGGTCCCAGCGGGTGGGCTTGCGGTGACGTCCCATGGGCGCCCCCTTCCACGACACCACCCATTGACCCGGTAGGCGGTCCGTCGGAATCGGGCCGGGCCCCGAGGGCGGGGTCCGGACCATGTCCTTGGAAGGGGGCTCCCAGCCGAACTGGGGCGCCGGACACGAACGTTATCGCCCGGCTACGCCCATTCGGCCCACATTCCTCCCCATCACCACCACGCGCCCCACCACCCACTTGGGCACACAAAAGGGCCCGGTCGCCCTCAGGCAACCGAGCCCCAAGCCCCGCTCAAGCCGAGCGCAGCGTCACCGCATGTGCGTCGAGTCCGCCACCGTCACCTCGACGCGCTGGAACTCCTTCAGCTCGCTGTACCCGGTCGTGGCCATCGCCCGCCGCAGCGCACCGAAGAGGTTCATGGAGCCGTCGGGCGTGTGCGAGGGCCCGGTGAGGACCTCCTCGACCGTGCCCACGGTGCCGAGGTCGACCTTCTTGCCGCGCGGCAGCTCCTCGTTCACCGCCTCCATGCCCCAGTGGTTGCCCTTGCCGGGCGCGTCCGTGGCACGGGCCAGCGGGGAGCCCATCATCACGGCGTCCGCGCCGCAGGCGATCGCCTTCGGGATGTCGCCGGACCAGCCGACACCGCCGTCCGCGATGACGTGCACGTACCGGCCGCCGGACTCGTCCATGTAGTCCCGGCGGGCGGCGGCGACATCGGCGACCGCCGTGGCCATCGGGACCCGGATGCCGAGCACGTTGCGCGTGGTGTGGGCCGCGCCGCCGCCGAAGCCGACGAGGACGCCGGCCGCGCCGGTCCGCATCAGGTGCAGGGCGGCCGTGTAGGTGGCGCAGCCACCGACGATCACGGGGACGTCCAGCTCGTAGATGAACTGCTTCAGGTTCAGCGGCTCGTGCGAACCGGAGACGTGCTCCGCCGACACGGTCGTACCGCGGATCACGAAGATGTCGACACCCGCGTCCACGACGGCCTTGGAGAACTGGGCGGTGCGCTGCGGCGAGAGCGCGGCGGCGGTCACCACACCGGAGTCGCGCACCTCCTTGATGCGCTGCCCGATCAGCTCCTCCTTGATGGGAGCGGCGTAGATCTCCTGGAGGCGGCGGGTCGCGGCCTCGTCGGGCAGGCCGGTGATCTCGTCGAGCAGCGGCTGCGGGTCCTCGTACCGGGTCCAGAGACCTTCGAGGTTGAGGACGCCGAGGCCGCCCAGCTCGCCGATGCGGATCGCGGTGGCCGGGGAGACGACCGAGTCCATGGGGGCGGCCAGGAACGGCAGCTCGAAGCGGTAGGCGTCGATCTGCCAGGCGATCGAGACCTCCTTCGGGTCCCGCGTACGGCGGCTGGGGACGACGGCGATGTCGTCGAAGGCGTACGCCCGGCGGCCGCGCTTGCCGCGCCCGATCTCGATCTCAGTCACGTCTGTGGCCTTTCCCTGATGCGTTCAGCGTCTACCAGTATCGCCGACGGGCACGACGAGGGCGGCCCCGGATGCACCGAGGCCGCCCTCACCAGGTCCGCTGTCTACTTACGGCTGTAGTTCGGCGCCTCGACGGTCATCTGGATGTCGTGCGGGTGGCTCTCCTTGAGGCCCGCGGAGGTGATCCGGACGAACCGGCCCTTGGTCTCCATCTCCTCGATGGTGGCCGCGCCCACGTAGCCCATGGTCTGGCGCAGACCACCGACGAGCTGGTGCAGCACGTTGCCCAGCGGACCGCGGTAGGGCACCTGGCCCTCGATGCCTTCGGGCACGAGCTTGTCGTCGGCGGCGACCTCGGCCTGGAAGTAGCGGTCCTTCGAGTACGACCTGGCCTGGCCGCGGGACTGCATCGCGCCGAGCGAGCCCATGCCGCGGTAGGACTTGAACTGCTTGCCGTTGATGAACTGCAGTTCGCCGGGGGACTCCTCGCAGCCCGCGAGGAGGCTGCCCAGCATCACGGTGTCGGCGCCTGCGGCGAGGGCCTTGCCGATGTCGCCGGAGTACTGCAGGCCGCCGTCGCCGATGAGCGGGACACCCGCCGGGCGGGCGGCGAGCGAGGCTTCGTAGATGGCGGTGACCTGCGGGACACCGATACCGGCGACCACCCGGGTCGTACAGATCGAGCCGGGGCCCACGCCGACCTTGATGCCGTCGACGCCGGCGTCGATCAGGGCCTGGGCGCCGTCGCGGGTGGCGACGTTGCCGCCGATCACGTCGACGGAGACGCTCGACTTGATCTTCGACATCCAGCTCAGGGCGTTGCTGTTGTGACCGTGCGAGGTGTCGACGACCAGGAAGTCCACCCCGGCCTCGGCGAGGGCCTGGGCGCGCTCCAGGGCCTCCGGGCTGGCGCCCACGGCGGCGCCGACGATCAGCCGGCCCTCGGAGTCCTTGGCGGCGTTCGGGTACTGCTCGGCCTTGACGAAGTCCTTGACCGTGATGAGGCCCTTGAGGATGCCCGCGTCGTCGACCAGGGGAAGCTTCTCGATCTTGTGGCGGCGCAGCAGCTCCATGGCGTCCGCGCCGGAGATGCCCACCTGGCCCGTGACCAGTGGCATCGGGGTCATGACCTCGCGCACCTGACGGGAGCGGTCGGTCTCGAAGGCCATGTCGCGGTTGGTGACGATGCCCAGCAGCTTCTTGTTGCCGTCGGTCACCGGGACTCCGCTGATGCGGAACTTGGCGCACAGGGCGTCGGCCTCGCTGAGCGTGGCGTCCGGGTGCACGGTGATCGGGTCCGTGACCATGCCGGATTCGGAGCGCTTCACGAGGTCGACCTGGTTGACCTGGTCCTCGACGGAGAGGTTGCGGTGCAGCACGCCGACGCCGCCCTGGCGGGCCATCGCGATGGCCATGCGGGACTCGGTGACCTTGTCCATCGCCGCCGAGAGCAGCGGGATGTTGACCCGGACGTTGCGGGAGATGCGGGACGAGGTGTCGACCGCGTTCGGGAGCACCTCGGATGCGCCCGGCAGCAGCAGCACGTCGTCGTAGGTCAGCCCGAGCGTCGCGAATTTGTCGGGCACTCCGTCGACGTTGGCAGTCATGACACCTTCTCCAAATGGCCTTGATCGGTGCGGATGTCCATGCTAACGGGAAGCGCGGGGCACACATTCCACGGTACGAAGTACGGCCGGGCTTCGTATGTTCGTACGGAAAAGGCGCCCCGCCTGTTCATGCGGGGCGCCCTGGGAGCCGTACGGTCACTGCTCGGCCAGTGCCCGGAGCCTGCTCAGTGCCCGGTGCTGTGCCACGCGGACCGCGCCCGGTGACATCCCCAGCATCTGTCCGGTCTCCTCGGCCGTGAGCCCCACCGCGATCCTCAGCAGCAGCAGCTCGCGCTGGTTCTCCGGGAGGTTGGCCAGGAGCTTCTTGGCCCACTCGGCGTCGCTGCTGAGCAGGGCGCGCTCCTCGGGGCCGAGGGAGTCGTCGGGACGCTCCGGCATCTCGTCGGAGGGGACGGCCGTCGACCCGGGGTGGCGCATCGCGGCCCGCTGGAGGTCGGCGACCTTGTGGCCGGCGATGGCGAAGACGAACGCCTCGAACGGCCGTCCGGTGTCCTTGTAGCGCGGCAGCGCGAGGAGGACGGCGACGCAGACCTCCTGCGCCAGGTCCTCCACGAAGTGCCGCGCGTCGCCGGGCAGCCGGGACAGACGGGTGCGGCAGTAGCGCAGCGCCAAGGGGTGGACATGGGCGAGCAGATCGTGCGTGGCCTGCTCGTCCCCGTCGACCGCGCGATGCACGAGCGCACCGATCACTGTCGTCTCGTCGTCGCGCATCGGTCCATGGTGCCTTGCGGCCGTCCGGTCCGTGGCGCCACGTCCATGGTTGTGCACCGAAGCGTTATGAGCAGGCGCGCCGGAACTCATCTCCTGCGCCCTCCCCTCCCGCTCGTTCGACTGCTCCCCTAGGGACTCCACACCTCAAGGATGCGGCATCCGCGGCGAAACGAGCAGCGGGCACCCGGCGGATCGTCTCGTCACCCCCGCCGGCCGTGCGGCAGGCGGGGCTTCTCCCTCGTGGGGGACCACCCCCGGCACGGTCCACTCAGCGGACCAGACCCCAGCGGAAGCCGAGTGCCACCGCGTGGGCGCGGTCCGAGGCGCCGAGCTTCTTGAACAGGCGCCGGGCGTGGGTCTTGACCGTGTCCTCGGAGAGGAACAGCTCGCGACCGATCTCGGCGTTGGAGCGGCCGTGACTCATGCCCTCCAGGACCTGGATCTCACGCGCTGTGAGCGTCGGCGCGGCGCCCATCTCGGCGGAGCGCAGCCGGCGCGGGGCGAGCCGCCAGGTCGGGTCGGCGAGGGCCTGCGTCACCGTGGCGCGCAACTCCGCGCGGGAGGCGTCCTTGTGCAGATAGCCCCGCGCTCCGGCGGCGACCGCGAGGGCCACGCCGTCCAGGTCCTCGGCGACGGTGAGCATGATGATGCGCGCCCCGGGGTCGGCGGACAGCAGCCGCCGTACGGTCTCGACGCCGCCCAGACCGGGCATGCGTACGTCCATCAGAATCAGGTCCGAGCGGTCGGCCCCCCAGCGGCGGAGGACTTCCTCGCCGTTGGCCGCCGTGGTCACGCGCTCGACGCCGGGCACGGTCGCCACCGCGCGGCGCAGCGCCTCTCGGGCAAGCGGGGAGTCGTCGCAGACGAGGACGGATGTCATGGCCGCCCTCCGCAGCTGATGCGCGTCACCTTGAGCCTCCAGGCTGGTACGAAATCGTCACCTGTGCGGTCGACACTCACGAGCGGACACGAACGCCTGCCCGAGCGCTTGTTCCTTCAACCGCCTCCGCCCGTCTCAACGACGGTCACTCGAAAGAGTTACGGGATGGCTGGCCACCTTCGGCACTCTACGTGAGGGGGCGGACACGGTGCAGTGATGCGCAGGGACCCTCAACGTTTCATCACAACCTATGCCCCATTCAGACGTTTTTGTTCCCATTTATTGGTGTCTGAGGCTAGATTCGCAATGAGTCATATTTTCATCTCCTTAGATAGTCGATGTACGGTCATGGGCAACATCTCCTCCCAGAACGGCAACAAGGGGACACGCAATGGCAGATTTCTCCCGCCTTCCCGGACCGAACGCTGATCTGTGGGACTGGCAGCTCCTCGCGGCCTGCCGTGGAGTCGACAGCTCGCTCTTCTTCCACCCCGAAGGAGAACGCGGTGCGGCACGGAGCGCTCGTGAGAACTCGGCCAAAGAGGTCTGCATGCGATGCCCGGTACGCGCGCAGTGCGCGGCCCACGCGCTCGCGGTGCGCGAGCCGTACGGCGTGTGGGGCGGGCTGACCGAGGACGAGCGCGAGGAGCTCATGGGCAGGGCCCGCCACCGGCTGGTGACGGCGTCCGCGTCCGGGAGCGAACCCGGTTCGGACACCTGAAAGAACGTTTCTTCAGCACCGGGCACCAAGTGCCGTGCCCCAGGCGTCAGCGTGCGGCCGCTCCGGCCAGCCGGTCCAGCGTCGCCGCGACCGTGGGCACCAGAGCCAGGTCCGGCAGGGTGAGCGCCACGATCTCCCGGTGCACCACCGGCTCGACCGACACCGTGCGCACCCCCTTGGGACGTACGGACTCCACGGCCAGCTCCGGCAGCACGGCGACCCCCAGGCCCGCGCCCACCAGCCCGACCACCGCCGGGTAGTCGTCGGTCGCGAAGTCGATCCGGGGCGTGAAGCCCGCGCTCTCGCAGACCCGCACCAGCTGCCCCCGGCAGCGCGGGCAGCCGGCGATCCAGGATTCACCGGCGAGCTCCCCGATGCCGATGGAGCGCGCGCGGGCCAGCCGGTGCCCCTGCGGGACGAGCCCGACGAGCCGGTCCGTGAGCAGCGGGCGTACGACCAGGTCGTCCCACTCCCCCTCCTCGGCTCCGGCCGCGCCCTCGTAGCGGAAGGCGAGCGCGATGTCGCATTCGCCGTCGCGGAGCATCTCGACCGAGCGCGGTGGTTCGGCCTCCTCCAGGGAGACCCGGGTGCCGGGGTGATCGGCGCGCAGGGCCGCCAGGGCGGTGGGCACGAGGGTGGAGCTGCCGCTGGGGAAGGACACCAGGCGGACCCGTCCGGCGCGCAGCCCGGCGATGGCGGCGACCTCCTCCTCCGCCGCGGTGAGCCCGGCGAGGATGCCGGCCGCGTGCCGTACCAGCGCCTCGCCCGCCTGGGTCAGCCGCATCTCGCGGCCGGTGCGGACCAGCAGCGGGGTGCCGACGGAGGATTCGAGCGCCTTCATCTGCTGGCTGACGGCGGGCTGGGTGCAGCCGAGTTCCCGTCCGGCCGCCGAGAAGGAACCGGTGGCGGCGACGGCGCGCAGGACACGGAGATGGCGGGCCTCGATCACGCGGTCGAGCATAAGCGGGGCTTGGGTCGCGTGCCGGATATTGCATCGACGCTTTGACCGGCGTCCGCCTACCGTGCCCGTATGAAGCTTCTGTCACTAAATGTGGGGCGTGCCAAGGCCGTCGACGTCGTGGAGGAGTCGAAGAAGGTCACGGGCATCGACAAGCGGCCGGTGGACGGGCCGGTGCGGGTGGCGGCGCCGGGGCCCAAGGGGGTCGGTGCCAGCGGGGTGGCCGGGGACGCGGTGTGCAACACCGAGCACCACGGCGGCGACGACCAGGCGGTCTACGCCTTCGCGCGCGAGGACCTGAACGACTGGGAGCGCGAACTGGGCCGCACCCTGCCCAGCGGCGTCTTCGGCGAGAACCTCACCACCGAGGGCCTCGACGTCTCCGGCGCCCTCATCGGAGAGCGCTGGCGGATCGGCGCCGAGGTGGTCCTGGAGGTCACGTCCGGTCGCGTCCCCTGCCTCAACTTCCAGCAACATCTGGGCGAGCGGCAGTGGGTCAAGCGCTTCACGCGCCAGGGCGCGCCCGGCGCGTATCTGCGGGTGATCCGGCCGGGCGAGATCAGCGCGGGTGACCCGATCGAGATCGTGCACCGGCCCGGCCACGACGTCACCGTGGCTCTCGTCTTCCACGCCACGATGAACGAACACGAGCTGCTGCCAAGGCTGTTGGCGGCGGGGGATGCGCTGCATCCGGAGCTGCTGGTGGTAGCGCGGAAGTACGTGGCGAAGCACGGGTGACGGGCCGGTCCGGGGCAGGGAGCGGGTGAAGCCGCCATGCGGGTCCGGGTGTTCACCGAGGTGCCCGCGAAGTCGCTGGTGAACGTGCGGTGGAGCAAGCGGACCCGCACAGTCCCGGTCACTACGCTTGCGCCATGACAACGGCTCTGATTACGGGATCGACCGCGGGGATCGGTGCCGCCTTCGCGCGGCGGCTGGCGGCGGACGGGCACAACCTGGTGCTGGTGGCGCGTGACACCAAGCGGCTGCGGGAGCAGGCGACCGAGTTGCACGACCGGCACGGCATCGAGGCGGAGGTGCTGACGGCGGACCTCGCGACGGACGACGGCATCGAGTCGGTGGCCCGGCGGCTGGCGGACCGCAAGAACCCGGTCGACCTGCTGGTCAACAACGCCGGCTTCGGCAACAAGGGCCGTTACCTCGACGTCTCCATGGCCGACGAGCTGCGGATGCTCAAGGTCCACTGCGAGGCGGTCCTGCGCCTCGCCTCGGCGGCCACCGAGGCCATGCGCGAGCGCGGCCGGGGCGGTGTGGTGAACGTGGCCTCGGTGGCCGCCTTCGTGCCGCGCGGTACGTACGGGGCGTCGAAGGCGTGGGTCGTGCAGTTCACGCAGGGTGCCGCGCGCGATCTGGCCGGTACCGGGGTGCGGCTGATGGCGTTGTGTCCCGGCTTCGTCCGTACCGAGTTCCACGACCGGGCCGGCATGGGCACCGACAACATCCCTTCCTGGATGTGGCTCGACGCCGACAAGCTCGTCACCGCCGCCCTCGCGGACCTCTCCCGGGGCCGGACCGTCTCGATCCCGGACCCCCGGTACAAGGCCCTGATGGGTGTGGTGAAGGTGGTGCCGCGCGGGCTGCTGGGCGGGATCAGCTCGAAGACGGGACGGAAGTACGGGCCGCGGTAGACGGGAGTACGGGCCGCGGTGGGCGGAAGGACAGGCCGCGGTGGCGGGCCCCCGATACGGCCCAGCGGGTGAGAGGGCGGCGGCTCGGCGGGACAATGGAGCTGTTCATCCGGACCCAGGGGGGTCGGGAGGCGGTGTGTCATGACATTCGTGCAGCTCATCGACTGCAGGACCAGCCGGTTCGACGAGATGAACCGGCTGATGGACACCTGGGTGGAGCAGACCAAGGGAAAGCGGACCGCGACGCACAGCGTGATCGGCAAGGACCGCTCGGACGGCTCCCACTTCGTGGAGATCGTGGAGTTCCCGTCGTACGAGGAGGCGATGCGCAACTCCGGGCTGCCGGAGACGGAGCGGATCTTCCAGGAGATGGTGGCGCTGTGCGACGAGATGCCCACGTTCACCGATCTGGACGTGGTGCGCGACGAGCAGTTGTACGCGGCCACCGCGCGGCGGTTCTTCGAGACCCTGGCGACCGAGGGTGAACTGCCCCCGTTCAACGACCTGGTGGTGGAGGACTACCACGACCACGGCAACGAGCCGGACACCCTGGGCCTCGACGCGTTCCGGCGGGAGGCCGAGATGTGGCGGGCGGGCTTCGACTTCTCCTTCACCGTCGACGACCAGATCGCCCAGGGCGACCGGGTCTGCACCCGCTGGAACTGGAACGGCCGGCACAAGGGCGAGTTCCTCGGCATCGCGGCGACCGGCCGGGACGTCACCATGACGGGGACGACGATCCACCGGTGCGTGCCCGACGGACGGATCGCCGAGGCGTGGTGGGAGTACGACCGGCTGGGGCTGATGCACCAGCTGGGGGCGCTGGACGCGCTGGAGCAGTAGCCGCAGTATCCGCGGGATTCGCGGGATTCGCGGGATCCGTCGGGCTCATGAGCCGGCTCATGGGGAAGCCCCCGTTCCGCAGGGCGGAACGGGGGCTTCCCTCGGCGTGACGGTGTCTCAGTGGGCGTGGCCGTGACCGCCGTGGCCCGCGTCGGCCGGCTCCTCTTCCTTCTTCTCGACGACCAGGGTCTCGGTCGTGAGCAGGAGGGAGGCGATGGAGGCGGCGTTCTCCAGGGCGGAGCGGGTGACCTTGACCGGGTCGATGACGCCGGACTTGACCAGGTCGCCGTACTCGCCGGTGGCGGCGTTGAAGCCCTGGCCCTTGTCGAGCTCGGCGACCTTGGAGGTGATGACGTAGCCCTCCAGGCCGGCGTTCTCGGCGATCCAGCGCAGCGGCTCGACGGCGGCCTTGCGGACGACCGCGACACCCGTGGCCTCGTCGCCGGTCTTGCCGAGGTTGCCCTCGAGGACCTTGACGGCGTGGACGAGCGCGGAGCCACCACCGGAGACGATGCCCTCCTCGACCGCGGCGCGGGTCGCGGAGATGGCGTCCTCCAGACGGTGCTTCTTCTCCTTCAGCTCCACCTCGGTGGCGGCGCCGACCTTGATGACGCACACGCCGCCGGCCAGCTTCGCGAGGCGCTCCTGGAGCTTCTCGCGGTCCCAGTCGGAGTCCGTGTTCTCGATCTCGGCCTTGATCTGGGCGACGCGGCCCTGCACGGCACCGGAGTCACCGGCGCCGTCGACGATCGTGGTGTCGTCCTTGGTGACGGTGACGCGGCGGGCGGAGCCGAGCACGTCGAGACCGACCTGGTCGAGCTTGAGGCCGACCTCCTCGGAGATGACCTCGGCGCCGGTCAGCGTCGCCATGTCCTGCAGCATCGCCTTGCGGCGGTCGCCGAAGCCGGGGGCCTTGACGGCGACCGCGTTGAAGGTGCCGCGGATCTTGTTGACGACCAGGGTCGACAGGGCCTCGCCCTCGACGTCCTCGGCGATGATCAGCAGCGGCCGCGAGGCGTTGGACTGGATGACCTTCTCCAGCAGCGGCAGCAGGTCGGCGATGGCGCCGATCTTGCCCTGGTGGATGAGGATGTACGGGTCGTCGAGGACGGCCTCCATACGCTCCTGGTCCGTGACGAAGTACGGCGACAGGTAGCCCTTGTCGAAGGCCATGCCCTCGGTGAAGTCCAGCTCCAGGCCGAAGGTGTTGGACTCCTCGACGGTGATGACACCGTCCTTGCCGACCTTGTCCATCGCCTCGGCGATGAGCTCGCCGACCTGGGCGTCCTGGGCGGACAGACCGGCGACGGCGGCGATGTCGGACTTCTCGTCGATCGGGCGGGCGGTCGCGAGGAGCTCCTCGGACACGGCCTTGACCGCGGCGTCGATGCCCTTCTTCAGGGCGGCCGGGGAAGCACCGGCGGCGACGTTCCGCAGGCCCTCGCGGACGAGCGCCTGGGCCAGCACGGTGGCGGTGGTCGTACCGTCACCCGCTACGTCGTTGGTCTTGGTCGCCACCTCCTTCACCAGCTGGACGCCGAGGTTCTCGTACGGGTCCTCGACCTCGACCTCACGGGCGATGGTCACGCCGTCGTTGGTGATGGTGGGGGCGCCGAACTTCTTGTCGATGACGACGTTGCGGCCCTTGGGGCCGATCGTCACCTTGACCGTGTCGGCAAGCTTGTTGACGCCGCGCTCGAGGGCGCGACGGGCGTCCTCGTCGAACTTCAGGATCTTCGCCATGGGAGCGGTTCAGCCCTCTCGGAAAACGTGGGTGAAACGAACTGCGCCCCCGACGCCCGGCTGATTAGTGGTCGCGGGGGCCAAGGGCGCAGCTCAAAAGCAGGTGCTTCGGTGAGGAAGCGGGGTGAATTACTTCTCGACGATCGCGAGCACGTCGCGAGCCGAGAGGACGAGGTACTCCTCGCCGTTGTACTTCACCTCGGTGCCGCCGTACTTGCTGTACAGCACGATGTCGCCGACGGAGACGTCGAGCGGCAGCCGCTGGCCGTCCTCGAAACGGCCCGGACCCACGGCGAGGACGACGCCCTCCTGGGGCTTCTCCTTCGCGGTGTCCGGGATGACCAGGCCAGAGGCGGTGGTCTGCTCGGCGTCGAGCGGCTGGACCACGATGCGGTCCTCGAGCGGCTTGATGGCAACCTTGGAGCTGGTGGTCGTCACGATCCGACCTCCCCCTTCGGAGATCTCACGGGGTTAACTGTCTGAGGTGGCGACCAGGTGGATCCGTCGTCGCGGGTGCCGGACCTGCCCGTCGCGTTGTTGGCACTCTCCAGGGGGGAGTGCCAGACCTGAGACTATGACCGCGATTAGCACTCGGTCAAGCGGACTGCTAATCGAGCGGGTTGCGGCGGGCGTCGGGGGGCCGTCGGAGGGGACGCCGGAGGGGCCGTCGGAGGGGACGCCGGAGGGGCGTCAGAGGTAGTCCTCCAGGCGGCCGACGGTCAGGCCCTGCTCCTGGATACGGCGCAGCAGCCGGGTCGTCATCTCCGTGAGGGTGGTGCCCTTCAGCTGGTCCGGGCCCCGGAATCCGGCGAGGACGATGTCGCCGGGGCGGAGGTGGTCACCGACGGCGTAGCGGAGGTCGTGGATCTGCATGGACGCGCGCCACAGGACGACCGCGGAGAGGCCGCAGCCGGCGGCGGCGCGGAGCGTGGTGGTGTCGTGGACGCCGTAGGGCGGGCGGAAGAGGGTCGGCCGGACGCCGAAGCGCTGTCTGAGCTTGTTCTGCTGGCCGCAGATCTCGTGTTTCTGGGCTGCGTACGGCAGGCCGCGCAGGGCGGTGTGGTCGAGCGTGTGGTTCTGCACGGTGGCGCCGACCGCCCGCAGCCGCGCGAAGTGGCCGTAGCCCGGTCCCACGACGCTGTCCGTCAGGAACATGCTCACCGGCAGCCTCAGCTCACGCACCATGTCCACGAACCGGGGGTCCCGCTCGGCCCCGTCGTCGTAGGTGAGGAAGACGACCTTGTCCCGGGTGGGGACGCGATCGACGACGGGCAGGGGCCCCGACCCGGCCGCGCGGGGCAGGGGG
>NZ_JARGEE010000123.1:0-22335 GCF_033794485.1 Streptomyces sp. MB09-02B | reverse complement strand
TCCCATTCCCGTCCCCGTTCCCGTCCGGGCCCGCGCCCTTCCCGCCCGCTCGCGTTCCCGTCCCTGCGCCACCTCGGCCCGAACTGGTACGCCCCGGTCATGGGCACCGCCATCGTGGCCTCCGCCGGTGCCGGGCTCCCCCTGGACCTCCCAGGTCTGCGGACGGCCTGCGCGGCGGTGTGGGCGCTCGCCCTCGTCGTCCTGGTCGCCGTCCTCGGCGCCCGCGCCCTGCACTGGACCCACCACCGCGACCAGGCCCGCGCCCACCTCCTGGACCCGGCCGTGGCCCCCTTCCACGGCTGCCTCTCCATGGCCCTGCTGGCCGTCGGCGGCGGTGCGCTGGTCGTCGGCTGCGACTGGATCGGCGTGCGGGCGGCCGTCGCCCTGGACGTCGTGCTCTTCTCCGCCGGGACGGTCGTGGGCCTCGCCGCCGCCGTGGTCGTGCCCTATCTGATGATCGTCCGGCATCGGATCGACGCGGACCGGATCACCCCCGCCCTGCTGCTCCCCCTCGTGGCCCCGATGGTCTCCGCCGCGCTCGGTCCGCTGCTCGTGCCGCACCTGCCGCCCGGGCAGGCCCGCCAGACGCTGTTGTTCGGCTGTCTCGCGCTGTTCGGGCTGAGTCTGCTGGCCACCCTGCTCGTGCTGCCGCCGGTGTGCGGCCGACTCGTCACGGCCGGGCCGTTGCCGCTCGCGCTGACCCCGAGCCTGTTCCTGGTCCTGGGCCCGCTCGGCCAGTCGACCACCGCCCTCGGCAACCTCGCCGACGCGGCCCCCGGCGCCGTACCGGCCCCGTACGCGCACGCCTTCACCCCGTTCGCCGTCCTCTACGGTGTCCCGGTCCTGGGCTTCGCTCTGCTCTGGCTCGCGCTCGCCGCCGCCCTGGTCGTGCGCGCCCGGCGGCGGGGCATGCGGTTCTCGATGGCCTGGTGGGCGTTCACCTTCCCGGTCGGCACCTGTGCGACCGGCGCGACGGTACTGGCCCGGCACACGGGCCTCGTCGCCCTCGACGTCCTCGCCGTCGCGCTGTACGCGCTGCTGCTGACGGCCTGGGCCACGGCCACCGTGTGCACGGTGCGCGGGCTGGTCAGTGGCGGGCTGCTCGCAGCGCCGCGTCCAGCACCCGTGGAGCCTCGGCCAGCGACGGCCCGTACCAGGTGAGGTGCCGACCGCTGAGCAGCGCGCACGGCAGCCCGCCGAACGCCTCGGGGCCGTCGTCGGCGGTGAAGCGGTACGGCTCGTCGGGCAGGACCACGACATCGGGCGCGGCGGCCCGCAACTCCTCCACGGGGACCCGGGGGGAGCGCTCCGCGTGCCCGGCGTACAGGTGGTCGACGCCGAGCCGGGCGAGCACATCACCGGCGAAGGTGTCGCGGCCGAGGACCATCCACGGCCGGCGCCAGACGGGGACGACGGCGGTCGTCCTGCGGCCCGGTGTCAGCGGACCGTCCGTGGCGGCGCCCGGCGGCCGGGACCACGCCGACTCCGCCTCGTCCAGCCAGCGCGGCCGGGACCGGGCCCCGCAGGCGCGCAGCACCCGTTCCAGTTCGGCGAAGGCGCCCGGCACGTCCCGTACCTCGGTGAGGAGGACCTCGACGCCCGCCTCGCGCAGGGCGGTCAGGTCCGCCTCGCGGTTCTCCTCCTCGTTGGCGATCACGAGATCGGGGGCGAGGCGGACGATGTCGTCGGTCCTGGGGTTCTTGGTGCCGCCCATGCGCGCCACGTCAAGATCACCCGGGTGGTCGCACCAGTCGGTCGCGCCGACCAGCACGCCGGGCAGCGAGACGGCGACGGCCTCCGTCAGCGACAGGACGAGGGAGACGACCCGGGGCACGGAACCCACCATGACCTCACGCGCCCTTGCGGTGACGGTCCTCCAGGGCCTCGATGTGGTCCGCGACGGCGACCACGACCACCCGGGTCTCGGGCTCGGTGGCCCGCCAACGGTGCCGTACGCCACCGGACATGTACAGCGTGTCACCGCGCCCGAGGCGGTGGGCACGGCCCTCGGCCTCGACCTCGACGGCGCCGTCGACGACGTACATCAGCTCGTCGTTGCGGTGCTGGACCTCGCGGCCCTCGTCGTGGTCACCGGTGAACTCCATGGCGTGCAGCTGGTGGTGACCGCGTACCAGGGAGCGCGAGCTGGAGTCGGGGGGCGTGAAGCCGTCCTCGTCGGCGGCGCGCACCACGTCGACGCTGCACGCCGGGTCGGCCGCGGCGAGGAGTTCGACGGCGGTGGTGCCGAGGGCGTCCGCGATGCGTTCGAGGGAGGGCCTGCTGGGGCGGGCGCGTTCGTTCTCGACCTGGCTGAGGAAGGGGACCGACAGGCCGCTGCGCTCGGCCACGGCGGCGAGGGTGAGCTGCTGTGCCCGGCGCCGCCGCCGGACGGCCGCGCCCACCCGAAGGGGCTGTTCTTTGTGGTCGCCCATCGCTCCGGCTCCCTCCTTCGCTCGTCGGTCGGCTCGCGGGCGCCCACCGGGCGGACTCGCGAACGCTCACTGGTCCCGGTTACGGATGCCCACCCGCCCGGCACTCATCGGGCGCGCTTCTCCTGATGAGTTCTCTGCACCCTACGCATGTTCGGCAAACCGTTTCACGCGCCCGTCACATCCCCGTCCGCCGGCAGGGGGTCCATGCTCACGGTTCCCGCCAGCCGGGCCGCCCTCCCGCCTCGCCTCTGACGGCCTCCTCGGGCGACAGGGCGGAGGCAACGGCCGCCCCGGCGAACGCAGGGAGCGACGAGGCCCACACACCCCGTCACCGGATCTCCCGTGCGTGTCCGCCGCCCACGGCATCCGCCCCGCGCAGCCACGACACCGTTCCGGGCGGACGGTGGGGCCACTCCTCGGCCACGAAGTCATGGACCGCGGAACGGAGTTGAGGACCCGGGAGCGGGCCGCCCCACCGGCCGACGGTCTGTGCGGCCGGGCGGATGCGGGCCGCCCCAGGGTTGTCCGGATCTTTACTCGCACGCCAGTACGCGCCGCCCCTTCTCCGTTCGGGGAGCCACGTCCGGTCGAGGTAGATCGCGAGGACGACGACCGCGACACCGCCCTCGGAGCCGAGTCCGACGTCCACGGAGCTGATGCCGTCGCCGTCGTCACACCGCGCAGCCGAGTCTGCCGCCGCCGACCATGCCCGGGATCAGATAGACCATCGCCGCCATCGTCTGCATGAAGTCGAGCACGGGTGCATGAAGTCGAGCACAGGTGCATGACGTCGAGCACGGGACGGATCGCGCCGCCCGTGCGCCGGGGTGTGGAGAGCGCGCGCTGCTGCGTCGGCGGCCGGGTGTCCGTGGCTTACGGCATGATGCGGGGCGTGACCCGACGCCTGATGCTTCTCGACACCGCCTCGCTGTACTTCCGTGCCTACTTCGGGGTGCCGGAATCCGTGAAGGCCCCGGACGGCACCCCGGTGAACGCCGTGCGCGGGCTGCTCGAATTCATCGACCGGCTGGTCAGGGACCACCGGCCGACGGACCTGGTGGCGTGCATGGACGCGGACTGGCGGCCGCAGTGGCGGGTCGACCTGATCCCCTCCTACAAGGCGCACCGCGTCGCCGAGGAGCACGAGGCCGGACCGGACGAGGAGGAGGTGCCGGACACCCTCTCGCCGCAGGTGCCGGTCATCGAGGCGGTGCTGGACGCGCTCGGCATCGCGCGTGTGGGCGTCGCCGGGTACGAGGCGGACGACGTGATCGGCACCTTCACGGCCCGGGCGAAGGACCCGGTCGACATCGTCACCGGCGACCGCGACCTGTACCAGCTGGTCGACGACGAGCGCGAGGTGCGGGTGCTGTATCCGCTGAAGGGCGTGGGCACGCTGCAGCTCACCGACGAGGCGTGGCTGCGCGAGAAGTACGGGGTGGTCGGGCGCGGGTACGCGGATCTGGCCCTGTTGCGCGGCGACCCGAGCGACGGTCTGCCCGGTGTGCCCGGCATCGGCGAGAAGACGGCGGCGAAGCTGCTCGACCAGTTCGGCGACCTGGCCGGGATCATGGCCGCCGTCGACGACCCGGCGGCGAAACTGACCCCGTCGCAGCGCAAGAGGCTCGACGAGGCGCGGGCCTATGTCGCGGTCGCGCCCAAGGTGGTCCTGGTGGCAGCCGACGTACCCTTGCCGGACGTCGACACGGCACTGCCGCGCGAACCGCGGGATCCGGCGGCGTTGGAGGCGCTCGCGGCGCGCTGGGGGCTCGGCGGATCGCTGCAGAGGCTGCAGGCGACGCTCGGGACGTGAGAGGTACAGCCAGCGGGGGGCGTACGCCGGGGAGCGGGGTGACACTTCGGTAGTGAGGGGTCTGAGGCGCGACTCACATCGAGCAGTCCTCGTACACGCTCCGAGCATGGGGTGTCAACAAGGGGGAGATGATAACTTAGGTAAGCCTTAGCTAGGTATTTGGGAGGCCGTCATGGCAGAGCGTCCGGTACGCAGGACCCCGAAGCCCCACTCCGCGCGAGTCGTCCGCACCGAGCGGCTCACTCCGCACATGCAGCGCGTCGTACTCGGTGGCGACGGCCTCGCCGAGTTCTCCCCGCGCGGCAGCACCGATCATTACGTGAAACTCCTTTTCGGGCCCGAGGGTGTGACCTACCCGGAGCCCTTCGACATCGAGCGGATCCGCGCGGAGTTCCCCCGGGACCAGTGGCCCGTGACCCGGACGTACACCGTGCGCGCCTGGGACCCCGAACTGCGCGAGCTGACCATCGACTTCGTGCTCCACGGTGACGAGGGCATCGCCGGTCCCTGGGCCACGCGCGTCCAGCCGGGCGAGCTGATCCGTTTCCTGGGCCCCGGCGGCGCGTACGCGCCCAACCCGGAGGCCGACTGGCACCTCCTCGTCGGTGACGAGTCCGCCCTGCCGGCGATCGGCGCCTCTCTGGAGGCCCTTCCCGACGGCGCCCGCGCGCACGCGATCGTCGAGGTCGCCGGCGCCGAGGAGGAACAGAAGATCAACTCCGATGTCGAGGTGGTCTGGCTGCACCGCGGCGACCGGCCCGTGGGCGCGGCGCTCGTCGAGGCCGTACGCGCGCTGGAGTTCCCCGAGGGCCGGCTGCACGCCTTCGTCCACGGCGAGGCCGGCTTCGTCAAGGAACTGCGCCGACTGCTCCGCGTCGAACTCGCCGTCCCCCGCGAGGACTTGTCCGTCTCCGGCTACTGGCGCCTCGGCCACGACGAGGACGGCTGGCAGGCCGCGAAGAAGGACTGGAACGCCCGCGTGGAGGCCGAACAGGAGAGCACCGCGACGACGGCGTGATCCAGCGGCCCTGACACCACCGGGACTCGGACGGACCGGGGCCGCTATGGGCCTGGCGCGGCGTTGCCCTGACCGGACGGGAGCAGCACGCGGCTTCATCAGGACAAAGCGCGGCTCACCCGTTGGATGAACACATGGCTGTTCGGCACTCGAGGGCACGCCGTGGAGGCGGGGCCGGAGGAGCGACCAGGACCTGGGCCGGAACCGGAACCAGGGCCTGAACAGCGACCGGGGCTCGCGACGGCGGCAGGACCCGTCGCGGCAGCAAGCCCTCGGTGGGGCGCGAGTCGTCGGCCGGGCGCACGGCCCGGGTCGCGACCGCTCTGGCCTCGCTCCTGGTCCTCGGCGGTGTCCCGTACGGCATCGGCACCGCCTCGGCCGCTCCCCCGCCCAGCCGCCGCCCCAGCTCACACAGGAGGACGTCGACCGGGCCGTCGACCGGGCCGTGGAGGCCGTCGACGGCATCGTCGAGCGCGGCATGGACCGGACCGGGGTGCCGGGCGTCGCGGTGGCCGTCGTCCACAAGGACCGGGTCGTCCACCTGGAGGGCTACGGCAAGCGGCACGTCGGCCAGGACGCACCGGTCGACCCGGACACCGTGTTCCAGCTGGCGTCCCTGTCGAAGCCACTGGCCTCGACCGTGGTCGCCGGGGCCGTCGGCGACAAGACCGTCGACTGGGACGACCCGGTGACCGAACACCTCCCCGGTTTCGCCCTCAAGGACCCGTGGGTGACCGACCACGTCACCGTGGCCGACCTCTTCTCCCACCGCAGCGGTCTGCCCGACCACGCCGGCGACCTCCTGGAGGACCTCGGCTACGACAGCGACTACATCCTCGACCGCCTCCGGCCGGAGCCCCTGACGCCGTTCCGCGCGAGCTACGCGTACACCAACTTCGGTCTCACGGCGGCGGGCCGGGCCGTCGCCGACGCCGCCGGGACGACCGGGGAGAAGCTCTCCGAGGACCTCTACGAGCCGGCCGGCATGGACGCCACCAGCTCCCGCTTCAGCGACTACCAGGGTACGGACAACAAGGCGTTCACCCACGTCCAGGAAGAAGGAGCGGACGGCGGGGACCCCGCCGACCGGGAGGCGCGGTTCGTCCGGGACGCCGATGCCCAGTCCCCGGCGGGCGGCGCCAGTTCCTCGGCCCGCGACCTCTCGCGCCGGCTGCGGCTCCAGCTCGCCGACGGCGAACTCGACGGCGACCGGGTCATCGCGGCCGACCCCCTCGAACGCACCCACCTCCCCGAGATCGTCTCGCAGCCGCCCCCCGCACCGGCGGGCCGCGCCGGCTTCTACGGTCTCGGCTGGAACGTCTCCTACGACGATCTCGGCCGCCTCCGGCCGAGCCGCACCGGCGCCTTCGCCCTCGGCGCGCACAGCAACGTCACGATGCTCCCCGGCGAGCAGCTCGGCATCGTCGTCCTCACCAACGGCTCACCGGTCGGCCTCGCGGACGCCGTCGCCCTGAACCTCTTCGACACCGCCCAGCACGGCAAGCCGACCGAGGACCGGCTGGAACTGGCGGCCGGCGCCTACGAGCACGAGGAGAACGAACTCCGCTCGCCCACGGACTACTCCGAGCCCCCCAACGACGCCTCCGACGCCCCCGCCGACTCCACCTACACCGGCACCTACGGCCAACCCGTACTACGGGCCCCTCACGGTGACCGCGACGGGCGACGACCTGACGCTGCGCCTCGGCCCACGGCCCATGACGTTCCGTCTATCCCACTACGACGGCGACACCTTCTTCTACGAGACGGTGAGCGAGAACGCGACCGGCCCCTCCGGCGTGACCTTCGAGGGCGACGAGAACGGCCGGACGACCTCGGTGACGATCGAGGCACTCGATGCGAACGGACTGGGGACGTTCAGACGTCCGTGAGCCTGTCCACCAGGCGTGCCAGCGCCTCCGCGAGCGACTCCACCCCCGGCCCCGCCGCCCCGCCCGGCTCGGCCATGTAGACGTCCCGGCGGATCTCGATCATCAGGGCGGTCACCCTGGGGTCGTGCCCGTAGTACTTCAGCGGGACGTACGCGCCGCCGAACGGGCTGTCGACGCCGGTACCGCCGAACCCGGCGAACGCCTCCTCGGCGGCGGCCACCAGCCGGGCCGGTGTGTGGAAGGGGTCGGTGCCCAGGCAGACAGGCGGCCGGGGGCCGTCGCCGTGCAGCTCGTAGGGCAGGCGCTCGCTCGGATACGAGTGGACGTCGACGACCACCACCCGCCCCACCGCTGCCAGCCGGTCGGTGACGGCGTCGGTCATGGCGGCGGCGTAAGGACGGAAGTAGCGGTCGACGAGCGACCGCCCGCTGCCGTCGAGGGGCAGTCCGTCGTGGCCGGCCGGACGGAGCACCTCCTGGTGCGTGGTCCTGGTGTAGACCGCCCCCATGCCCACGGCCAGCATCTCCTCCCGCTCGTCCGGGAATCGCTCGGGATCGACCACGAGCCGGGACAGCCGGTTCACGAACCGCCACGGGCGCACCGCCGTCCGCCCGGCGGCCGACTCGGCCATACGGTCCGTGTACGCGTCGGTGATGTGGTCCAACTCCCGCTCCAGCGCGGCGTCGTCGAGCACGATCCCGCTCCGCACGGCTGCGGGGATCACCCGGGAACCGTGCGGCACGTGCAGCAACACGGGCGACTCGGGCGCGCCCGGGAGGAGCAGGTGGCCGGGCGGCGAAGCGTCGTTCATCCGGGGGTTCCTCACGGCGGTCGTCGGGGGGCCGGCCTCCGACCGTATCCCGGCGCGATCGGGCGCACTCCGGCGTCTTCGGGGCCGTGGCATTTCGGCCTGTTCGCGCGTGGGCCGTCGGCCCTTTCGAGAATGTCTCGGTCGCGCCTTGTCCCAACTCCCCGCCCCTGCCATGGTCGTGAGGATTTGGGCTCGCCCCGGACACGTTCGCGTGACGCACCCGACACAGGCCTCCCCTAATTTCTGTCGCCCGACAGGAATGCGCGCCCCTCGTGCGCGAGAGCTCGTGCGCGAGAGCCCGCGCCACTCGCGCGCGAAGGCTCGCGCCGCTTGTTGCGAAAGCAGGTTGCCGCCATGACGAGCACCGCCCCCGAACTCCGTCCGGAGCCGCCCCACTCCCCCGACGACCGCTCCCTGACCGAGTTCGGCTACCGCCAGGAGCTGCACCGCAGTCTCAGCAGATACGCCTCGTTCGCCGCCGGCTTCTCCTTCATCTCGGTGCTCACGACCGTCTTCCAGTTCTTCGCCTTCGGCTACGCGTTCGGCGGCCCGGTCTTCTTCTGGACCTGGCCGGCGGTGCTCATCGGTCAACTGCTGGTGGCCGCCTGCTTCGCGGAACTCGCGGCGCGCTACCCGATATCGGGCTCGATCTATCAGTGGTCCTCGCGCCTGTCCAACCGGACCTTCGGCTGGTTCGCCGGCTGGATCATGGTGATCGGACAGATCGTCGTGGTCGCGGCGGCCGCGCTCGCGCTGCAGATGGTGCTGCCGGCGATCTGGTCGGGCTTCCAACTCGTGGGCGGCGACCCGACGCCCACCTCACCGACGGGCGCGGCGAACGCGGCCGTCCTGGGCGTGCTCCTGCTGATCCTCACGACGTTCGTGAACGTCCTGGACAACCGGGTGCTGTCCATCGTCAACCGGGTGGGCGTGACCGCCGAGATCATCGGCGCGATCCTGATCATCGTCCTGCTGCTCACCCACTCCGAGCGCGCCCCCGGCATCACCTTCCACATGGCCGAGGGCAGCACCGATCTGCTGGGCGCCCTGCTGGTGGGCTCGTTCATGGCGGCGTACGTGATGATCGGCTTCGACAGCGCGGGCGAGATGAGCGAGGAGACCCGCCATCCGCGCCGCACCGCACCCCGCACGATCCTCACGGCCCTCGGCGCGGCCGGTCTGCTCGGCGGCCTGCTCGTCCTCGGCGGTCTGCTCGCCGCGCCGAGTCTGACCGACGGCAGGCTCGGCGTGGACGGCCTGAGTTATGTGCTGACCAGCAGCCTCGGCGACGGTGTGGGCCGCTTCCTGCTCGCCGACGTGGTGGTGGCGATCACCGTGGCCACGCTCGCGATCCAGACGTCGGCCTGCCGCATGCTCTTCTCGATGGCCCGCGACGGCCGGCTCCCCTTCGCCGGGCGGCTCGCCAAGGTCAACCCGCGCACCGGCATGCCCACGGCCCCCGCCCTCGTCGTCGGCGCCCTCGCGGCCGCCCTGCTGCTCCTCAACTTCGCCTCGCCGGAGGCGTTCCTGGCCATCGGCACGACCTGCATCGTGATGCTGTACCTGGCGTACGCGATGGTCACCGGCCCGCTCCTGGTACGGCGCCTGCAGGGCACGTTCCCCTCCGCCGGCACCGACGAGACCGGCAAACCCCTCTTCTCCCTGGGCCGTTGGGGCATCCCCGTCAACGCCCTCGCCCTCTTCTACGGCCTCTTCATGACTATCAACCTGGCCTGGCCCCGAGCGGAGGTCTACGACCCGGCCGGCGGCCACTGGTGGTTCCAGTGGTTCACGGTCCTGTTCCTCCTGGCCACGCTGGCCGCAGGCACCACCTACCACCTCCTCCGCGACCACCGCGCGCGCTCCGGCGCCAACGGCGCTCCGGTCCCGCCGAGTCAACCCTGACAATCGAACAAGGGCGATCGAACCAGAGGACATCTCCAGCCAACCTGGGTATCATTCATGACAAATTTTCAACCGAATGCGCCCCTTATGTGCCGCAGTACGCTTGCCGTACGCCCCTTCACGGCGGCCGGTTGTCACCCGCACGCTGGGATTACAGCCAGAAGTGGGGACTTCTAGCGGAGGCTCGGGCTATGGCATCAGGTGGCGTTGAGGTCTCGATGGTTACCCCGGACATGCTTGCTTGGAAGGGCTCTGTGCAAGAGGCCCTTGAGCAACTGTCAGGCACGAGGGGGATTCAGGAACTGCTGCACCGGTCGCACGCCCTGTGGTGCGGACCGGATTGCGATCGCGGTACGACATGCACGTTCTTGCACTACCCGCGGCACCACCCGGCGGAGGTGGTCCGTCCCGCGGCCACGCGGTCCCGCTACAACAAACACACCGCCCACCTGTACGCCGTCATGGGCGGGGACGGCTACGCGGGCCCGGTCCCGCAGTGCCACGAGGTGAATGTGTGGCCGCTCCTGGAAAAAGTGACGGAACGGTGGGACGCGGTACAGGCACGAGGCGGCAGGACTCCCGAGCACTACACCGACTGGACGAAGAAGCAGGACACCAAGGCCGCCGACACGGTCTCCCGCGCGTGCCGGGACACCATCCAGTGGATGGCCTGCTGGTGCGGCGAGCGATTCGACGCGGACCCCCTCGGGCTGCACTACATAGCCTTCGCCACCGTCATAGACGACATCTGCATCCCTCCGCTCGATCTGGTCGAGGGCCGCTTTCGCATGTACGGCCGGTCCGTACCCGACCTGATGCGCGCGATGGACGGTGCCGGCTGGGGACGCGACGCCGTCCACGCGCTGCTGTCGCTGGTCCGGCAGGCCATCGTCCAGTACGCGGAGAAGATGGACTTCCGGCCGGGGGACGAACACGTCGGGCTGCAGGACGCCCTGAACGACTCCCCGAACATGTGGGACGGGGTCATGTTCCGGGGCAACACGGGCAACGCCTACGGCACCGCCATCATGGTGGCCCGGAACAGCGCCACGGGACCGTTGTCCTTCTCCTGGCTCATGGACAGCGCGATCTGCGACTGCCTCTCGATGGATCTGTGCAAGTCCGCGCTCGGCATCTACGCGACGGACGACCACCAGCCGACATCGAGCAAACACCGGGCGGAGGAACGGAAGGCCAGCTACCGGTCGATCTATCTCGACCTCATCGACGACCTGGTCTTCGCCGGCGCACCCGAGCCGTTGGTCCACTTCGGGCGGAGCGGCTTCCTCTTCGTACAGATCCAGGACCGGTACCAGGAACGACGGCAGGGAAGGCGTTTCCCGCTGGCTCCGCCGATGGTCCGCGAGCTCGAACGGCTCTTCGGCAAGGTGCCGACGGACGCTTGGCTCGACGAGGCGTTCACCGCGGCGAATCGCATCCGGCTCGCCGGGAGTCACAGTCACCCGCGCACGCAGGACGTGGAGCCGCCTCACCGCCTCCACCCCGGCGGGCCACAGGAGACGCAGGTCACAAGGCTGCCGGCCTGAACTGCCGCGCCGATCGCCGCCACGGCCGCTCGTATCCTTGACGGTGATGAGACGCCGCACTCCCGCCCCTCCCCCGCCCCTGCCGCAGCGCGACGGGGTGGATCCGGTGCGGGTGCGTCTGCCGCACGGGGACGCGTGGGCGACGGTCCGGGACCATCTGGTGGCCCGGCTCTCGGCCGATGCCGGCGTGATCGACGCAATGCTCGACGGGGGGCTGATCGTGGACGCCGCCGGGCGGCCGGTGCCCCGGGACATGGCGTACGTGCCGGGGATGTCCGTGTGGTTCCACCGCGAGCTGCCCGACGAGGAGCGGGTGCCGTTCGAGATCGGTGTGCTGTACCGGGACGACCATGTGGTGGTGGCCGACAAGCCGCATTTCCTGGCCACCACCCCGCGCGGCAGCCATGTCGCCGAGACGGCCCTCGCCCGGCTGCGCAGACAGCTGGGCATCCCGACGCTCGGCGCGGCGCACCGGCTGGACCGGCTCACCGCCGGCGTGGTGCTCTTCACCGTGCGACCCGAGGAACGGGGCGCGTACCAGTCGCTGTTCCGGGACAAGCGGGTGCGCAAGGAGTACGAGGCGGTGGCCCCCTACGACCCCGCCCTTTCCCTGACCCTGCCCCGCACCGTACGCAGCCGGATCGTCAAGGAGCGGGGGGTCATGGCGGCCTACCAGGTCGAGGGTGAACCCAACGCCGTCAGCCGGGTCGAGTTGCTGGAGCACCGGAACGGACGTGCCCGGTACCGGCTGGTGCCGAGTACCGGGCAGACGCATCAACTACGGGTGCACATGAGCGCGCTGGGGGTACCGATCCTCGGTGACCCCCTCTATCCGGAAGTCACGGCCCGGGTACCGGCCGGTGACTTCCGGCGGCCGCTCCAACTGCTGTCGCGGAGCCTGGAGTTCACCGACCCGGTCACGGGGCACGAGCACCGGTTCGTCAGTCCGCGGGTGCTGCGAGCCTGGTCCTCGTACGAGGACTGGGCCGCGTAACCCCCGATGCCACCCTGCTCAGTTGCCGCCGAGCCAACGCAGGATGCGCCGGAGCACGCCGGGCCGGCGTACCGGTTCGGCCTGGTGGGTGGGTTCGGCGGCCGGCGCCACCGGCTCCGGGGTCGCTCGCCGGGGTCGCTCGCCGCCGCCCTGCCGCTGGTGCGGGGTCCGCGCGGTCGCCGGATTGATGGCGGGCCGCTGCGTCACGTCCTGCTGCGGCTTGGGCGCGAAGGTCACCGGTAGTTCCACCAGATGCCGGTTGGAGATGGACTCCCGCCAGCGCAACTCGTCCGCCGGGCAGGCGAGCTGGATGTCCGGAACGCGGGTGAGCAGCGCGTCGACCCCGACGTCGGCGATGGCGCGGCCGATGTCCTGGCCCGGGCACTCGTGCGGGCCCCCGCTGAAAGCGAGGTGCGAGCGGTTGCCCTGCATGTTGGCCTTGAGGTCGGGCCGGACGCGAGGGTCGACGTTGCCCGGCGCGATACCGAGGAGGAGTCCATCGCCCTTGCGGATGCGCTGACCTCCCAGTTCGGTCTCCTGCTTGGCGAAGTAGGCGAAGACGGTGCTGAACGGCGGTTCGTCCCACAGGGACTGTTCCACCGCCTCGGGCACGGTCATCTGACCGCCCTTCAGCTGGGCCCGGAAGCCGGGGTCGGTGAGCACCAGCCGCAGCACGTTGGCGAGCAGGTTCGCGGTGGCCTCGTAGGCGGCGAGGAGCACCACGCGCAGGTGTTCCCTGACCTCGTCGTCGGTGAGCCCGGCCGGGTGGGTGATGAGGTGGCTGGTGAAGTCCTCCTGGGGTTGGGCGCGGCGGCGGGCGGTGAGCCGGTCGAGGGCGTCCACGACGTAGGCGTGGCTGACCAGGGCGGTCTCGCTGCCCTTCAGGCAGTCACGGGCGGCGTGGACCATCCGCTCGTCGTACTCCTCGGGCATGCCGAGGATCTCGCACATCACGGCCATCGGCAGGTGTTCGGCGAACTCGCCGACCAGATCGGCTGTGCCCTCCTCGCAGAACTTGTTGACGAGATGCTGGGTCGCGCGGTTGATGTAGCGGCGGATGCCCCGGTGGTCGATGGTCGACATGGCGCCGGTGACCGCGCCGCGCAGCCTCAGGTGCTCGTCGCCCTCGGCGTGGGCGCAGATGGGCTGCCAGGCGAAGTGGGGCATGAGCGGGTGATCGGGCTTGACGGCGCCTTCCCGCATGGGTGACCACAGCCGGGTGTCCTTGCAGAACTGCGACGGCGTACTCACCATGTGCAGGTTCTCGCCATGCCCCAGTACCACCCAGACGGGTACGTCGTCGTGGAGCAGGGCGGGGGCCACCGAGCCGTGTTCCGCGCGGAGCTTTTCGTACACGGCTCCCAGGTCCTCCGCCTCGGGGCCGTACAGGCGACGGAGCCCGCCGGCGCCTGCGCCGTGGGCGGGGCAACCGGGGGGCGGCCCGAGCGTGGGGTCGTCCGTGCCGGTCAGGGAGTTTGATTCAGGCGTCACGGTGATCGCTCCGAACTGAGGTGGATCCGGTGTCTGAAGGTGATGGGGATTGCGGGGATGACGACGGGAACCGGGTGGCGCGCGGGCGCGCCGGTCAGGCCGTGGCCGCTCCCGGTGCCGCCGCCCCCGACATCGCCAGGGAGTGCAGGAAGGTCATGAGGGTCATCAGGACGTCCCGGCTGGACGCCCGGCGGCGTGCGTCGCAGCGGATGATCGGGATCTCCTCGGCCAGGTCGAGGGCCTGGCGCAGTTCCTCGACGGCGTAGCGGGGCCCGTCCGGGAAGTCGTTGACGGCCACGACGAAGGGCACACCGCGCTCCTCCAGGCGGCCCATGACGTCGAAGCTGACCTCCAGCCGACGGGTGTCGACCAGGACGACCGCACCGAGGGCGCCCTCGAACAGGCCGTTCCACAGGAACCAGAAGCGCTCCTGTCCAGGGGTGCCGAACAGGTAGAGCACCAGCTCGTCCGTGATGCTGATGCGGCCGAAGTCCATGGCCACGGTGGTGGCCGTCTTGGACTTGGAGCCGAAGTTGTCGTCGACCCCGATGCCGGCCTGGGTCATGGTCTCCTCGGTCGTCAGCGGCCTGATCTCGCTGACGGACCCCACCATGGTCGTCTTGCCGACACCGAAACCGCCCACGATCACGATCTTCGCCGCGGCCTGTGCGGTGTGCGGCAGGTGGTCCTCGGTCCGTGGACCCGTGATGGTGTCAGAGCTTTTGAAGTCCATGCATCACCGCTTCGAGGAGGGAACGGTCTGCCCGCGCCTGCCGGACGACCGGTGCGCGCGCCTGAACCAGTTCGGCCGTCAGCAGCTCGGTGAGCAGGACGGTCACCACGCTGATCGGCAGGTTGAGATAGGCCGAGATCTCGGCCACGGACAGGGGGGCCTGGCAGATCCGGAGCAACGCCGACTGCTCCGGAGCGGCGGCCGGCGGCGGATCGGCGCGCGCCACGATTAACGTGACGAGGTCGATCGGGGCTCGCTCGCCCTCCGCGCCGGTGAGGATGTAGAGCCGCTCGGGCGGGCGACCGCCCGATTCGCCGGTGGAGCCCTCGCCCTCGGACGGCGAGGACGGCGTGGACTGCGAGGCCTGCGAGGACGGCAGGGGCAGCGGAGGCGGCGGAGGCGAGGACTCGTGCTTGGGTTGGCGCCGCCGGCGTTGCGGAGGCGTCATACGGTCTGCCCGTTCCGCCGCGGCGGACTGGTGAGGTGGGAGCCGATCCTGTCGACGAGGTCGCGCATGCGGTTGCTCATCAGGCCGGGTTCGGCGACCTCGTTGGCGAGCACCGCGAGATAGGCGTTGGCTCCGGCGGCCATCATGTAGAAGTAGCCGCCGTTGATCTCGATGATGACCATCCGCATGTGGCCGTCGCTCTGCGGGATCTCGCCGGCCACGGCGCCGGCCAGGCTCTGCAGTCCCGCGCAGGCGGCGGCGACCCGGTCGGCGGCGTCCGGGTCGCCGCCGTGGCGGGCGATCCGCAGACCGTCGGCGGAGAGCACGACGATCTGCTGGATCCCGGGTACGCCGTCGGCCAGATCCTTCAGCAGCCAGTCGAAATTGGCTCGTTGCTGGATCACTTGAGGTCCCCCTCGTCGTCGGCCTCGGTGTGGGCCGGCTCGGTGTTCGCGGTGAGAGCGTCGGTGCTCGCGGTGAGCGCGGTGGACGCCGTCGAGTCGTCCGGGTTCCGTCGGGCGTTCGGGTCGGGGTCGCCCTTGAGCCCGGCCATGAACGCCTCGACCCACATGCCGGGCGGCGGCAGCTCCTTCTCCGGCTCGGGCTCCGGCTGCCACACGGGGGCGGCGGCCATGGCGGCCTCTGCAGCGGCCTCGGCGGCCGCGGCCTCGGCGTAGCGCTGGCTGAGCGGGATCTTGCTGCGGCTGCGGCGCTGCGGCAGGCCGTTGGCGGTCCACTCGGTGACGACGGGAACGTCGTCCTCCATGTCCCGGCTCATCTCCTCCGCGGAGCTCGGGATCCGCGGTCCGGTGGTCGGGCGGCGGCGCTTGGGCTTGCGGTCGGGGCCTGCGACGCCGCCGTTGTCGATGGTCGTCACCGCGCCGGCGCCGATGCCGTGCGCGAGGCCGGGGGCGGGTTCGTCGGTCAGCAGGTCGCGGGGCACGATGATCACGGCGCGGACGCCGCCGTAGGCGGAGGGCCGCAGCGAGACGTGCATCTTGTACATGGTCGACAGGCGGCCCACGACGGCGAGGCCGAGACGCGGGGTGTCGCCCATCTCCTGGATGTCCACGCCCTGCTGGGCCTTGGCGAGCATGTCCTCGACCTTGGCCCGGCTCTCCTCGCTGAGGCTGATGCCGCCGTCCTCGATCTCGATGGCGATGCCGGTCTGCACCTCCACGGCGGTGACATGCACCTTGGTGTGGGGCGGCGAGTAGCGGGTGGCGTTGTCGAGGAGTTCGGCGCAGGCGTGGATGACCGGTTCGACACCGACGCCGTTGACGTTGACCTTGGCGATCGATTCGAGCTCGATGCGGCGGTACTCCAGGATGCGGGACATGGCGCCGCGCAGCACGCTGTAGAGCGGCACGGGCCGGGACCACACACGGCCGGGGCGGCTGCCGCCGAGGACCGCGATGGAGTCGGCGAGACGCCCGATCAGGGCGGTGCCGTGGTCGATGCGCAGCAGGTCGTCGAAGACCTCGGGGTTGCGCCCGTGGTCCTCCTCCATCTCGCGGAGTTCGTTGTTCTGCTGGTGCACGATCGCCTGGACGCGGCGGGCGATGTTGACGAACGACCGCTGCGAGGAGTCGCGCAGCGCTTCCTCGCGATCGACGATGGTGAGGAGGGTGCGCAGCAAGTCTCGTTGGGATTCCGGAAGTTCGCGCCACTCGACGTCACCGTCGACGACGTGACGAATCACCTCTGAGGGGGATTCTCCGGTGCGCAGCCGGTACAGCGCGGCGGGCAGGATCTCCTTGCCCAGCCGGGTGAATTCCTCGTCGTGGGCGGCGATCCGCTGTTCGAGGAAGGCGGTCCTGCGCTGCTGTTCGGCGCGGAGTTCTCGGACCGTACGACGGCCGCCGCGGACCGCGACGACGGCGACCGTGAGCAGCAGGAGCGTCGCGACGGCTCCGCACAAGCCGACGGCGAGCCGGGCCGGCCCCGTCACCAGGGAGACGGTGGTCCCGGTCGCCGCGGCCATCAGTATCGCCGGTAGCGGCAGCACGCGCGCGTAGGGAAGTTCACGGCCACCGGGAGGCGATTGAACACTCACCATGTATGCCCTCTAAAGACGGTTCGGCTGATGGTCGGGGGACTGGCGGGGAGTTGCTGGAGGTTGCTCGGGTTCATCCGCGAATCAAACTGGATCTTCGGTATTTTTTGGAACAAGCGCCCGAATACATCTCAACTCGGTGCGCTGCGGGCGAGCTTAGTCCGACCGGATCATCGCTGTGTCATATTCAGCAACCGACTGAAATCACCCTCGCGACAGGAGTACGCTCTGGTCATTTACACGCCGGGTCGCCATTCGCACACACCGAGTAGCGGGGATCAGGCGTACGAAAAGAGCCTCTTGACAGGGTGAACCGGGCGCCGGGAACGCGGCCGGGGAGCGCCCTCAGACCCCGGCGATCCGCAGCGCCGCGTCCGCCGTCGCCTCGGCGAAGAAGGAAACGGGACGGTCGGGCTCCGAGCGGTGGACGAGGATGACACCCTCGATCAGTCCGAAGACGAGATCCGTCCGCAGCTCCAGCTCGCTCTTGGCGAGCGCCCCGCCCACGGCCGTCGCGGCGATCAACTGCCGGTAGGCGTCCTTGAGTTCGGCCCGTACGGCGTGGAAGCCCGCGAAGCGTTCGGCGCGCACCTCCGGCAGGAGGTAGAGACCGCCGAGGTTGTGCGGGCCGTCGCAGAGCAGGGCGACGTCGGCGCGGCACAGCTCCCACAGCCGCTCCTCGGCGGGGACGGCGTCCCGGGCGAGGAGGTCACGGGCGCAGGTCAGCGACGGCGTGACCGTGGACTCCAGCAGCTCGGCGAGCAGCTCCTCCTTGCCGGAGACGTAGTGGTACATGGACGCCTGCCGCATGCCGGCGCGCTCGGCGACGGCCCGGGTGGTGGTGGCCGCGTACCCACGCGTCGTGAACAACTCGGCGGCTGCGGCGAGCAGTTCGTCCCGGGGCGACAGCCCGCTCTCCGTCCGGCCCTCGGCACGTGGTCTGCCGACCCGCCGCCCACCGCCGCCGCCCGCGCTTCCCATGCGTTCGATCCTCGCACACGGCACTCGGCTTCCGGTGGACCTCGCTCGCCCTGTTCCCCCGCCCCGGGCCAGGCACGATCATCGTGAGAGGGCGGTAACCCCCCGGCAACGCGAGGGACATGGCACCGACGCGCCCCGCTCCTAGTTTCTGTCGCACGACAGAAATACACGCCGCACCCGGAGGTCCCACGATGGCGACATCGACGACGTACGGAGCACGTGATCACGCCCGCGCACAGGAGGGCGCCCGGACCGAGTCCATGCCCGTGGTGCCCGCGAGCGACTGGCCCGCCCCGCCCTGCGAGCCCGCGCGGCTGGTCTGGGCCGAGACGGTGGCGGGCGGCAACTACACGCACCGGGTGCTCGCCCGCGGCACCGAGGTCCGGCTGACCGACCTGCGCGGCGACGCGTGCGCCCATCTGCTGCTGCACCACGCCGACCGCCCCTGGGAACGGCTGAACGTGGCCGACACCGTCAAGGTCCAGTGGAACGCCTACCTGGGCGAGGGCGTCCTGCTCCTGTCCGACCAGGGCCGTGTCCTGGCCTCGGTGGTCGCCGACACCTCGGGCCGCCATGACGCCCTGTGCGGCACCTCCACCCTGGTGCGCAACACCGAGCGGTACGGGGACGGCAGCCCGCACTCCGCCTCCCCCGCCGGGCGTGAACTGTTCAAGCTGGCCGCCGCCAAGAACGGCCTGGAACCCCGGGACCTCCCGCCCTCCCTCTCCTTCTTCCAGGGCGTACGGGTACGCGAGGACGGCACCCTCGACTTCACCGGCTCCGCCGGTCCCGGCGCCGCCGTGACCCTGCGCACCGAGCAGGACGTGACCGTGCTGATCGCCAATGTGCCGCACCCGGCCGACCCGCGCCCCGGGTACGTCAGCACCCCGCTGGAGGTGCTCGCCTGGCGGGCCCGGCCGACCGAGCCCGGCGACCCCCTGTGGGACGCCTCGCCCGAGGGCCGCCGGGCCTTCCTGAACACCGCCGAGTCCCTCACCGCGAGGGGGATCGCATGAGCACGAGGACCGTGGTCCCGGCCCGCGCCGCCTGGTCGTCCGTGATCCGCGCCGGCGAGACCCTCACCCTCACCGACCTGCACGGCAACCAAGCCGTCGACTTCCTCGTGTACGACGCCCACGACACGGCCGTCCGCTACAGCGCGCCCGACACGATCCACGCGCAGGGCGGCATCTTCCTCACCACCGGCAGCGTGCTGATGTCCAACGAGCACACCCCGCTGATGACCGTGACCGCCGACGGCGTGGGCCGGCACGACACGGTCGGCGGCGCCTGCTCCAAGGAGTCGAACACCCTGCGGTACGGGCACCACACCTGGTCGCAGCACGCCTGCGTGGACAACTTCCTCGCGGAGGGCGCCCGGCACGGCCTCGGCAAACGCGACCTGGTGTCGAACATCAACTGGTACATGAACGTCCCGGTCGAGAAGGACGGCACCCTCGGCATCGTCGACGGGATCTCCGCCCCCGGTCTCTCCCTCACCCTGCGCGCCGAACGCGACGTGCTCGTCCTGGTCTCCAACTGCCCCCAGATCAACAACCCCTGCAACGGATTCGACCCGACGGCCGTGGAAGTGACGATCACCGCGGGAGCGACGACAGGGTCAGCACCCGTCGACGGCATGACGACCCCCGGAGCCGGCACATGACCTTCGACACCCTCCTGGTCGCCAACCGGGGCGAGATCGCCGTCCGGATCATCCGCACCGCCCGCGAACTGGGCCTGCGCACGGTCGCGGTGTACTCCGACGCCGACCGCGCCGCCGCCCACGTGCGGCTCGCCGACGAGGCGGTACGGCTCGGCCCGGCGCCCGCGAAGGAGTCGTACCTCGACGCGGACCTGGTCCTGAAGGCCGCCAAGGACACCGGCGCGGGCGCCCTGCACCCCGGGTACGGGTTCCTCTCCGAGGACGCGGACTTCGCCCGCCGCTGCGAGGAGGCGGACCTCGTGTTCGTCGGCCCCACCCCCGACCAACTGGAGCTGTTCGGCGCCAAACACACCGCGCGGGCGGCGGCCGAGGCCGCGGGTGTGCCCCTCCTGCCCGGCACCGACCTGCTCGCCTCGCTCGACGAGGCCCTCGGCCACGCCTCGGCCATCGGCTACCCGGTGATGCTCAAGGCCACCGGCGGTGGCGGCGGTATCGGTATGTCGGCATGTCGATCCGCCGACGAACTCACCGCGGCCTGGGACCGGGTGCGACGCGTCGCCGCCGCCTCCTTCGCCACCGCGTCCTCGTCCGGTGTCTACCTCGAACGCCTCGTCGAGCGGGCCCGCCATGTCGAGGTGCAGGTCTTCGGCGACGGCGACGGCCTCGTCGTCACCTTCGGCGACCGCGACTGCACCCTCCAGCGCCGCCACCAGAAGGTCGTCGAGGAGGCCCCTGCCCCCGCCCTGCCCGACCACGTCCGCGCAGGGCTGGCAGCCGCCGCCCGCGACCTGTGCGCGAGCGTCGAGTACCGCTCCGCCGGAACGGTCGAGTTCGTGTACGACGCCGCGCGCGAGGAGGCGTACTTCCTGGAGGTCAACACCCGCCTCCAGGTGGAGCATCCGGTCACCGAGGAGATCTACGGCGTCGACCTCGTCGCCTGGATGCTGCGCCTGGCCCGCGGCGACACCGCCGTCGTCCGGGCCCCGGGACAGCCGCGCGGCCACGCCGTCGAGGCCCGGCTCTACGCCGAGGACCCCAGCCGTGATCACCGGCCGAGCGCGGGCCTGTTGACCCGCGTCGAGTTCCCGCCGGGCGTCCGCGTCGACGGCTGGGCGGAGACGGGCACCGAGGTCACCACGTCGTACGACCCGCTGCTGGCGAAGCTCGTCGCGTACGGCTCCGACCGCGCCCACGCCCTGCGCCGACTCGACGAGGCGCTGGCCAGGACCCGGATCGACGGCATCGGGACGAACCTGGGCCAGCTCCGGGCGGCCCTCACCGACCGGGACTTCCGACGGGCCGGCCACTCCACGGCCACCCTCGCCGCCGTCACCGACCCGACCCCCCGTGTCGAGGTCGTCTCCGGCGGCACCCTCACCACCGTGCAGGACTGGCCCGGCCGCACCGGACACTGGCAGGTCGGCGTCCCGCCCAGCGGTCCCATGGACGACCTGTCCTTCCGCCTCGGCAACCGGGCGCTGGGCAACCCCGAGGGCGCCCCCGGCCTCGAATGCACCCTGCAGGGGCCCACGCTGCGCTTCAGCCACGCCACCACCGTCTGCGTGACGGGTGCCCCCGCCCCGGTGACCGTGGACGGCTCGCCGATCGCGCCGTGGGAGCCGGTGACGGTACCCGCCGGAGCCGTCCTGACCGTCGGCACCCCCACCGACCACGGACTGCGCACCTACGTCCTCTTCGCGGGCGGCGGCCTGGACGTCCCCCCGTTCCTGGGCAGCGCGGCCACGTTCACCCTGGGCCGCTTCGGCGGCCACGGCGGCCGGGCCCTGCGCGCGGGCGACGTCCTGCACGGCGGCGGGGTCACGGAACGCACGGCCCCGGTCCCACCGGACGCCCGCCCCGCTTTCCCCACCTCCTGGCAGGTGGCCGTCCTCGAAGGCCCGCACGCCGCACCGGAGTTCTTCACCGAGGAGGACATCCACGAGTTCTACGCGGCCGACTGGAAGGTCCACTTCAACTCGGCACGCACCGGCGTACGCCTGATCGGCCCCAAGCCCCGCTGGGCCCGCGCCGACGGCGGCGAGGCCGGCCTGCACCCCTCCAACATCCACGACACCCCCTACTCGGTAGGCGCCGTCGACTACACCGGGGACATGCCGGTGCTCCTGGGCCCCGACGGCCCCTCCCTCGGCGGCTTCGTCTGCCCCGCCACCGTCATCTCCACCGAACGCTGGAAACTGGGCCAGCTCCGCCCCGGAGACACCGTCCGCTTCCGCCCGGTCGCCGACGACGCCTCGCCCCGCCCCGCGATCGTCGACGGCGGCGTCCTGGCCCGCGACGGAGACGTGACGTACCGCCGCAGCGGCGACGACAACCTCCTGGTCGAGTTCGGGCCCATGCGGCTCGACCTGGCCCTGCGGATGCGCGTCCACGCCCTGATGGAGGCGGTCGCCGAGGCGGGCCTCGACGGCGTCACCGACCTCACCCCGGGCATCCGCTCCCTGCAGATCCAGGTGGCCCCGGCCCTCCTCCCCCAGCCCGAACTCCTCACAGCGGTACGCCGGATCGTGGCATCCCTCCCCCCGACGGA
>NZ_JARGEE010000122.1:0-22337 GCF_033794485.1 Streptomyces sp. MB09-02B | reverse complement strand
TTGTCTGGGGGCCACCTCGTGTTTCCACAGAGTCCTTTGTCGGGCTGGTTCAGTTGTGTAGACGACACTGGGCCCCCACTCCCCCCGCACGCCGCCTGCGTCTCGGTATGCCGCGGCGGGTGTTCTCGCAGGTCCTGCTGATGCAGGTGGCGATCGCCGCCGGTGTCGCCGTCCTCGCGACGGGGCTGTTCCTCGCTCCGCTCAGCGAACAGTTGGACGACCAGGCGATGCGCCGGGCCCTCGCCATAGCCCAGACCACGGCGGTCCAGCCGCAGATCGTAGAGGACCTGGTCTCGACGAAACCGTCCGTGAACGGCCCCGTGCAGGTCGAGGCGGAGCGGATCCGGAAGGCTAGCGGGGCCGAGTACGTGGTCGTGATGGACCGCGACGGCGTGCGCTGGTCGCACCCGGATCCGACGGAGATCGGCGGGCTCGTCTCCACCGACCCACGCCGCGCCCTCGCCGGCAACGAGGTCATGGAGATCGACTCGGGAACCCTGGGGCGCTCGGCTCGGGGCAAGGTGCCACTGCGCGACGCCGACGGGAAGATCGTGGGCGCCGTCTCGGTGGGGATCGAGTACGACAATGTGCGCGCCCGGCTGATCCACGCGATCCCCGGGCTCCTGGCGTACGCCGGCGGGGCCATGGCGGTCGGGGCGCTGGCCGCGTACCTGATCTCCCGGCGGGTTCACCGCCAGACCCGTGACCTGGCGTTCTCCGACATCGCGGGGCTGCTGGCGGAGCGCGAGGCGATGCTGCACGGCATCCGGGAGGGCGTGGTCGCCCTCGACCGCGCCGGGCGCGTGCGCCTCCTCAACGACGAGGCACGACGCTTGCTCGGGATCGGTGACGAGGCGGTCGGCAGGTCCCTCGACGACGCGCTCGGCCCTGGCCGCACGACCGATGTGCTGGCCGGCCGCGTCACGGGCACCGATCTGCTGACCGTGCGCGGCCACCGCGTACTGGTCGCCAACCGCATGCCCACGGACGACGGCGGCGCCGTCGCGACCCTCCGCGACCGCACCGAGTTGGAGCAGCTGGGCCGTGAACTCGACTCCACGCGCGGCCTGACGGACGCCCTGCGTGCCCAGGACCACGAGCACGCCAACCGGATGCACACGCTCCTCGGCCTGCTCGAACTGGAGATGTACGACGAGGCCGTGGAGTTCGTCGGCGAGGTGGTCGGCGACCACCGTGCGACCGCCGAGCAGGTCACCGAGAAGATCCACGATCCGCTGCTGGCCGCGGTGCTGGTCGGCAAGGCGACCGTCGCGGCCGAGCGCGGGGTGGCCCTGTCGGTCGCGGGCGGCACGATGCTGCCGGACCGCCTGATCGACCCCCGAGGGTTGGTCACCGTGGTCGGCAACCTCGTCGACAACGCCCTGGACGCCGTCGCGGGTACGCCGCACGCGCGCGTGGAGGTCGATCTGCGCGCCGAGGGCCGCACGGCGATCCTCCGGGTGCGGGACACGGGCCCCGGCGTCCCGCCCGACAAACGGGAGTTGATCTTCGCGGACGGCTGGTCCACCAAGACGCGCCCGGCCCATCGCGAACGCGGCATCGGGCTCTCCCTGGTGCGCCGGCTCGCCGAGCGGCAGGGAGGAAGCGCCCAGGTGGGCGAGGCGGAGGGCGGGGGCGCGGAGTTCACCGTCGTCCTGCCCGACGCACTCGCCGAGCCGGGCCCGCAGCAGGAAACCGAAGCCGCCGTCACCGGCGCCGACAAGGAGTCGCGATGATCGAGGTCCTGATCGTGGACGACGACATCAGAGTCGCCCGCGTCAACGCCGCCTACGTGGAGAAGGTCGCCGGTTTCCACGTCGCCGGCGTGGCCCACAACGCGGCGGAGGCGCTGCACCTGTTGGAGACGTCGCCCCACGTGGACCTGGTCCTCCTGGACCACTATCTGCCCGACGACACGGGCCTCGCGGTCGTCCAGGAGATGCGTCGCCGGGGTCACGAGACCGACGTGATCATGGTGACGGCGGCCCGTGACGTCTCGACCGTCCAGGCCGCGATGCGTCAGGGAGCGCTCCAGTACCTGGTGAAACCGTTCGCGTTCGCCGGACTGCGGGCGAAGCTGGAGGCGTACGCGGAACTGCGGCGCACCCTGGACGGCGGCGGTGAGGCGGAACAGGCCGAGGTCGACCGGATCTTCGGCGCGCTCTCGGCGGGCGGCGAGCCGGACCTGCCCAAGGGGCACTCCGCCACCACCACCGAACTCGTGCGCCGTGCTCTGATGACCGCCGAGGGCGCGCTGTCCGCCCAGGAGATCGCCGAGCGGACCGGGCTGAGCCGCCAGACCGCCCAGCGCTACCTGAAGCTCCTGGAACGCACGGGACGGGCCCGGCTGACCCTCAAGTACGGCGAGGCCGGCCGCCCGGAACACCGCTACGAGTGGGCGACGCGCTCCTGAGGGACCTTCGGCACACGCTTCTCCGACGAAGCCTCAAGGCGTGCCGTGCTTGTCGGGCACCGCAAAGCGCTCACACCGCCCCCGCTCCCGTGAGCGAGCGCACCTCGGTCTCCGCGTGCTTCGCCTCGTCAGGCGGCTCCGCCGAGGTGACCGTGCCGAGCCAGCCGGCGAGGAAGCCCAACGGGATGGAGACAAGACCGGGGTTCTGCAACGGGAAGTACTGGAAGTCGACGCCGGGGAACAGCGAGTCGGCGCTCCCCGAGACCACCGGCGACAGCAGCACGAGGACCACGGAGGGGATCAGTCCGCCGTACACGGACCACACCGCCCCTCGGGTGGTGAACCCCCGCCAGAACAGCGAGTACAGCAGAACGGGCAGGTTGGCGGAGGCGGCTACCGCAAAGGCCAGGCCGACCAGGAAGGCCACGTTGAGGTCCTTGGCCAGCAGCCCGAGCGCGATCGCGACCACGCCGATACCGACGGCGGCCGTGCGCGCCACCGCGACCTCGCTGTGCGGCTTCGAACGCCTGCGCCGCAGCGACGCGTACAGGTCATGGGCGACGGACGCCGACGACGCGAGAGTGATGCCGGCGACGACCGCGAGGATCGTGGCGAAGGCGATGGCTGCGACGATCGCGAACAGAACCGTTCCGCCGGTGGAGTCGGCGCCACCGCCCAGGTCCAGGGCCAGCAGCGGCACCGCGGTGTTCCCGGCGGCGTTGGAGCCCCGCACGGCCTCCGGCCCGACGATGGCGGCCGCGCCGAAGCCCAGCACGATCGTCATCAGGTAGAAGCCGCCGATGAGACCGATCGACCAGACGACCGAGCGGCGTGCGGCCCGCGCCGTGGGCACGGTGTAGAAGCGCGACAGGATGTGCGGCAGCCCGGCCGTGCCCAGCACCAGAGCGAGCCCGAGGCTGATGAAGTCGAACCGCGCGATCCAGTCGCCGCCGTACCGCAGTCCGGGCGCGAGGAACGCGTCGCCGTGTCCACTGCGCTCGGCCGCCGTCCGCAGCAACTGGTCGAAGTCGCCGTGGAACCGCACCAGGACGAGCACGGTCAGGGCGATCGCCCCGCCCATCAACAGGACCGCTTTCACGATCTGGATCCAGGTGGTGGCCCGCATCCCTCCCAGCGACACGTAGACGACCATGAGCGCACCGACCCCGATGACCGTCCAGGTCTGCGCCGCCTCGCTCTCTCCTCCCAGCAGCAGCGCCACGAGAGTGCCCGCTCCCACCATCTGCGCCACCAGATACAGAACGGACACGGTCACCGAGGAAGTTCCCGCGGCGATCCGCACCGGCCGTTCGCTCATCCGCGCCGCGACGACGTCGGCGAGCGTGAACCGCCCGCAGTTGCGCACCAGTTCGGCCACCAGGAACAGCACCACGAGCCAAGCGACCAGGAAGCCCACGGAGTAGAGCAGTCCGTCGTACCCGAAGAGCGCGATGAGGCCGGAGATGCCGAGGAAGGACGCGGCGGACATGTAGTCGCCCGCGATGGCAAAACCATTCTCCATGGGCGAGAAGAGCCGCCCTCCGGCGTAGAACTCCTCGGCGGAGCCGTGCCGATGGCGGCTCACCCAGGTCGTGATGCCCAACGTGACCGCCACGAACGCGCTGAACAGCACCAGCGCCAGCGTCTGATGGTCGGCGGTCACCGCGACGCACCCCCTCGGATACCGCGCGTCAACTCCTGGGTGTCCCAGCGCAGATCGAGTGCCGCCCGGTCCCGGCGCAGCCTCGCGTGACGCGCGTACGCCCAGGTGAACAGGAACGTCGTGAGGAACTGCCCGAGCCCCGCCAGCATCGCCACGTTCACCGAGCCCGCCACCGGCCGTGCCATCAGCCCCGGTGCGGTGGTCGCCGCCACGACGTAGGCCACGTACCAGGTGAAGAAGACGGCTACACCCGGGATCACGAACCTGCGGTATCGACTGCGCACCTCCTGGAAGGCCGCGCTCCGCTGGACCTCCAGATAGACGTCCGCCGCACCCTCGTTCCGGTCCTCCTGCGCGTCGGCCGTGACGGGGTCCGGCCCGCCCGCGCCGTCCAACTCCCCCCAGCCGGAGGCCAGCGCGTCGTACCAGGGATCGTCGAACCGCACGTCCGCGCTGGCGAGGCCGTGCCCCTCGTGCTGCTCAACCGGGCTCTCAGAACCACCCCCGCGTCGACGGGGACGGCCGGTGCTTGACTGCATGCCCAAGCATGGACAGAACGGAATGACCCCTGACGCACCTCTTCACGATTGTTCACCCCATCAGGTGAAACCCCGGCCAGCCTCCCGCACCTGCGGCACAAGACACCCACCGGGTCCGCGTACAGGCCCGACCGGACGCGCCACGCCGGGCCGGGGCACCTGCCCCGGCCCGGCGTGGTGCGGCGGCTACGCGTCGATGCGCGACCGGTCCAACGTCGCCGCCGAGCTGGAGATGAACTCCTTGCGCGGTGCGACGTCGTTCCCCATCAGCAGGTCGAAGACCTGCTCGGCCGCTTCCAGGTCCGACAGGTTGATCCGCCGCAGCGTGCGGTGCCGCGGGTCCATCGTGGTTTCCGCCAGTTGGTCGGCGTCCATCTCGCCGAGGCCCTTGTAGCGCTGGATGGAGTCCTTGTAGCGGATGTTCTTGCTCTGGAACTCCAGCAGCCTGTCGCGCAGCTCACGGTCCGAGTACGTGTAGACGTACTTGTCCTGCCCCTTCTTGGGCTGGACAAGTTCGATCCGGTGCAGCGGGGGCACCGCCGCGAAGACACGTCCCGCCTCGACCATCGGCCGCATGTACCGCTGGAAGAGCGTCAACAGCAGACACCGGATGTGCGACCCGTCGACATCGGCGTCGGTCATCATGATGATCTTGCCGTAGCGGGCCGCGTCGATGTCGAAGGTGCGCCCCGAGCCCGCCCCTATGACCTGGATGATCGCGCCGCACTCGGCGTTCTTGAGCATGTCGGTCACGGACGACTTCTGGACGTTGAGGATCTTGCCCCGGATCGGCAGCAGCGCCTGGAACTCGGAGTTCCGAGCGAGCTTGGCCGTACCGAGCGCCGAGTCCCCCTCGACGATGAACAGCTCGCTGCGCTCCACGTCGTCGCTGCGGCAGTCGGCGAGCTTGGCCGGCAGTGACGACGACTCCAGCGCCGTCTTCCGACGCTGCGCGTCCTTGTGCTGACGTGCGGCGATACGGGTACGGGCGGCCGCGACAGCCTTCTCCATGACGACCCGCGCCTGGGCGGCGGCGTCTCGCTTGGTCGAGGTCAGGAACGCCTTGAGCTCCTTGGCGACCACCTGCGTCACGATGCGGCGGGCCGCAGAGGTGCCGAGGACCTCCTTGGTCTGGCCCTCGAACTGCGGTTCGGCGAGGCGCACGGTGACGACGGCGGTGAGGCCTTCGAGGGCGTCGTCCTTGACGATGTCGTCCTCGGCGACGCGCAGCATCTTCTTGGCGCGCAGCACCTCGTTCATCGTGGTGGCCACGGCCTGTTCGAAGCCCGCGACATGGGTACCGCCCTTGGGGGTGGCGATGATGTTCACGAACGACTTGAGCGTGGTGTCGTAGCCGGTGCCCCAGCGCATGGCGACATCGACGCCGAGCTCGCGGGTGACCTGCGTGGGCGTCATCTGACCGTGCTCGTCCAGGACGGGCACGGTTTCCCTGAAGGTGCCCTGTCCGGAGAAGCGGAGGACGTCGCAGACGGGCTTGTCGGAGGCCAGGTACTCGCAGAACTCGCTGATGCCGCCGTCGAAGCGGAACGACTCCTCGCCCTTGCTGCCGCCCTCGCCGAGGCCGAACTCATCCCGGACGACGATCGTCAGGCCGGGCACGAGGAAGGCGGTCTGCCGGGCGCGCTGGTGCAGGTTCTCCAGGGAGAGCTTGGCATCCTTGAGGAAGATCTGGCGGTCGGCCCAGTAGCGCACGCGCGTGCCGGTGCGCGTCTTCGGGATCCGCTTGCCCTTGCGCAGGCTGCCGGTCTCGAACTTGGCGTCCGGGCCGTTGCCCGCGAAGGCGCCGGGCACGCCGCGCCGGAAGCTGATGGCGTGGGTGCTGCCGTTGCGGTCGACCTCGACGTCCAGGCGGGCGGAGAGCGCGTTCACCACGGAGGCGCCCACGCCGTGCAGACCACCGGAGGCCGCGTACGAACCGCCGCCGAACTTGCCGCCGGCGTGCAGCTTGGTCATGACGACCTCGACGCCGGACAGGCCGGTCTTGGGCTCGACGTCGACCGGGATGCCGCGGCCGTTGTCCCGCACCTCCACGGAGGCGTCGTCGTGGAGGATCACCTCGATGTGGTCGCAGTAGCCCCCGAGGGCCTCGTCCACGGAGTTGTCGATGATCTCCCAGAGGCAGTGCATCAGGCCTCGACTGTCGGTCGAGCCGATGTACATGCCGGGGCGCTTCCGCACGGCCTCGAGCCCCTCGAGGACGAGCAGGTGCCGCGCGGTGTAGTTGGAACCGTCCCGGTCTGCTCCGGTCAGCAGCGCTGTGGACGGCACGGACGTATCGGCGGTCACGCGGTTCGCTCCTCGCTGAATTTCAGGTGCGGCCCTTTGGGGTAAGGGGCCGGGCTCTGTTGCCGGTCCGAGGGTACCGAGGCCTGGTAGAGCCGTTGTAACGCCACCCTCGTCCGAATCTCAGAGTAGTCCAGAGTCGCATACACGTTCGATCCCTCGATGGGGTGAAGTACATATCACGTTCCCTTCCAGGCATGAACCATTTAGGCTCCGGGCACGTCCTCATGAACACCGGCAACCCAGCCGGGAGGACCGTACAACCGAAAGAACAACCGCCAGAACCACCGAAGAACCACTGACAGACAGCGCGAACCCGTACGACACGAAGACACGCACTACGGCCCATTCGCCGCCAACCGGCAGCAGACAGCCGGCCCGGAAAGATTTTTTCGAGTTAAAGCCGCGAGCGGGAACGTTTTCGGCCTGGTTGGATGTTGACCCTGGTACGACAGCTCGTCGAGCTAGAGAAGAGGCGACGTGACTACTGTTCTGACCCCCGCGACCCCGCTGACGGCCGCTGACCGATGCGACCGCTGCGGCGCCCAGGCCTATCTGCGCGTCGTCCTGCTGAGCGGTGGAGAGCTGCTGTTCTGCGCCCACCACGGCCGCAAGTTCGAGCCGGAGCTCAAGAAGATCGCCGCGGAGATACAGGACGAGACGGAGCGGCTCACGGCCGCTCCCGCGACCGCAGAAGAGGACGAGCGCTGACGCTTCGCACCTGACGACGAGCCGCCACCGGCTCGAGGCCGGTGACCGGGCGGCCACTCCCGTACCCAACGGGGTGGCCGCCCGCTCTCGTGCGGCCACCCCGTTGGGTGCGCCGCGTACGGCGGCTCAGCGCCGCCTCAGCGGCTTTCCGCCAGCACCCGGGCCACGTACGAGCCCCTGGTGTAGACGCCGGGGTTCCCGGCGATACCGCAGCCGCTGCCCCACGACACGAGGCCGATCAGCTTCCCCCGGGCGACCAGCGGCCCTCCGCTGTCCCCCTGACAGGCGTCCCGGCCGCCGTTCTGCTCCCCGGCGCACACCATGGAGTCGGGCTGGTACCGGCCTTCCACACTGCCCGGATAGGCCCGCTCGCAGGCGGCGTCGGCCAGCACCTGCACCGAGGCGGCCCGCAGGCCCTGTGTGTAGTCCCCGGCGCCCGTGGTGTCCCCCCAGCCGTAGACCGCGGCCGGCGTGCCCGGCGCGTACGCCGCGTCCCCGGCGCCCGCCAGTGCGATGACGGAGCTCTTGGGCAGCGGTGCGGCGAGGGTGACCACCGCGAAGTCCCCCGCGTTCGTATAGGGGTCGTACTCGGGATTGACCCAGGCGCCGCTCACCGGGATCTCCTCCCCCTCGGCCGACTGCAGTTCGGCGCGACCGGCGATGACCCGCAGATCGGGGACACGTTCCGGCGGGCCTCCCAGGACGCCCTCGCTCAGGCAGTGGGCGGCCGTCAGCACCGTCGTGGGACCGACCACCACACCGCCGCAGAACTGCCCGGCCCGCGTACCCCCGAACCGGTCACGACTGGACAGCGCCACCGTCCAGGGCGCCTGGGAGATCTCGACCGGATGACCGCCGATGACGACCTCGGCCGTCGCCGGTGGCGGTGACACCAGCGGTATGACGGCCGTGGTGGCCGCGACGGCCAGCAGTCGGGCGAACGATCGACGCATGCGCGCTCCTCACTCCGGGTCTTGGATGGCACACCCAGAGTGATCCACCAGATCGGCTTTCGCATGCCGCACACACGCCGAAGGCCCGGCTCCTTCGAGGGAACCGGGCCTTCGGACCGACACGCGAGCCGGTGGCGCGCTGCCCTAGTCGAGGTAGTCGCGCAGGACCTGCGAGCGGGACGGGTGACGCAGCTTCGACATCGTCTTGGACTCGATCTGGCGGATACGCTCACGCGTGACGCCGTACACCTTGCCGATCTCGTCGAGGGTCTTCGGCTGACCGTCGGTGAGACCGAAACGCATGGAGACGACGCCCGCCTCGCGCTCGGAGAGCGTGTCGAGCACCGAGTGCAGCTGCTCCTGCAGGAGCGTGAAGCTGACCGCGTCGGCCGGGACGACGGCCTCGGAGTCCTCGATGAGGTCACCGAACTCGCTGTCGCCGTCCTCGCCCAGCGGGGTGTGCAGGGAGATGGGCTCGCGGCCGTACTTCTGGACCTCGATGACCTTCTCGGGGGTCATGTCGAGTTCCTTGGCCAGCTCCTCCGGGGTGGGCTCGCGGCCCAGGTCCTGGAGCATCTGGCGCTGCACACGCGCCAGCTTGTTGATGACCTCGACCATGTGCACCGGGATACGGATGGTGCGGGCCTGGTCGGCCATGGCGCGGGTGATCGCCTGACGGATCCACCAGGTGGCGTACGTGGAGAACTTGTAGCCCTTGGTGTAGTCGAACTTCTCGACCGCGCGGATCAGACCGAGGTTGCCTTCCTGGATCAGGTCCAGGAAGAGCATGCCGCGGCCGGTGTAGCGCTTGGCCAGGGAGACCACCAGACGGAGGTTGGCCTCCAGGAGGTGGTTCTTGGCGCGGCGGCCGTCCTCGGCGATGATCTCCAGCTCGCGCTTGAGCTTGGGGGCGAGCTTGTCCGCGTTGGCCAGCTTGTCCTCGGCGAACAGACCGGCCTCGATGCGCTTGGCGAGCTCGACCTCCTGCTCGGCGTTGAGCAGGGGGACCTTGCCGATCTGCTTGAGGTAGTCCTTGACCGGGTCGGCGGTGGCGCCGGCGGCCGCGACCTGCTGGGCGGGCGCGTCGTCCTCGTCCTCGTCGGACAGCACGAAACCGGCGTTCTCGGTGCCCTCGGGCTCCTCACCGGGCTTGCCGCCGGGGGTTTCCTCGAGGACCTCTTCGTCGACGAGCTCCGCGTCGTCCTTCTTGGCGGTCGTCTTCTTGGCCGCCGTCTTCTTGGCGGCGACGGTCTTCTTGGCGGGGGCCGCCTTCTTGGCGACCGCCTTCTTGGCGGCGGCCTTCTTGGCGGGTGCGGCGTCCTCGGCGGAGGCATCGGCCGCGGGCACCGCGGGGGCGGCTGTCGCGGTGGCCTTCTTGGTGGTCACCGTCTTCGCCGCGACCGTCTTGGTGGCGGTGCGCTTGGCCGGACTCTTCGCTGCGACGCTCTTTCGGGTGCGCTTGGGCTCCGCGGCACTGACCATCAGCGTCACACCCTCTTCCTCGAGGATCTGGTTGAGGCTGCGCAGTACGTTCTTCCACTGAGTGGCCGGAATCTGGTCAGCTTCGAAGGCCCGACGCACATCGTCGCCGGCGATCTGCCCCTCAGCCTTTCCCCGCTCAATGAGCGCCATGACAGAGACGGACTCGGCGATCTCCGGCGGGAGCGTACGGGATGTGCTGGCCGACACGAACAACCTCTCGGAACGTTGGAAAACGGCTTCCGGCCCCGTCCACTGCGGACAGGAGCCGACCACCGGCTTGGGAGTGGGCCGACGGTGCGGGCGGGGGCCGGGAAGAGGCACAGCGCCGTGAACGGCGTCCGTATTCCCTCCGCGGCTGTCACCTCTTAGGTCATCGCGCTGCTCCCACGAGCGTTACGCCCAATCTGCGTGGCCCGAGTCACACCCCGTAAGCACTCAAAAGCGGTCAGACACTGCCAGAGGTAATCGATCAAGGCCACAACCGGTTCTGTTCGGACGGGTACCCGAACGATTCCCGAATGAACTCATCGATGTGGATCACCGCCCTCGGTGGGACTCGGGCCCCTCCCAGGGAACACGCGCCACGCCGGGGACACAACACCCCCCGGCCCACCGACCCGGCCGGGACGAGACCGGCGCCCCGGCATGACGGGCCGCCCTGACACCCCGGCGTCGCGCCGCCGGACCCCGCCGAATCCCGTGAGGATTCGATGGGGCCCGGCGGCACGGGTTCACCGGGCCCCATCGGCCCGGCGGCACGGGTTCGCCGGTCGAGCGACGCCACGTCCGCGGAAGGGGCCTACAGCCCGGCCGCGCCGCCCTTGTCCCGCTCCGGGCGCCCTCAGTGCTCGCGCGGCGCGGGCACCACACGTTCCACCTCGGGGTGGACGGTGAGCAGTTGACGCATGGCCGCCTCGGCCGCCCCTCCGTCGCCCGCGGCGAGCGCGTCGACGATGCGGCCGTGGTGCACCAGCGTCGACTCGGTCGGCCGGTCACATCCGGTGACCGGCCCGCCGGAGACCTGGAGAGCCGCGGAGACGATCCCGGAGAGGTGCTCCAGCATGCGGTTGCCCGCGACCTGGATGAGCAGCGAGTGGAACTCGGCGTCCGCGCGCGAGAAGGTCAGCGGGTCGCCCTGGGCCATGGCATGCCCCATGAGCTCGACCATGTCGCCGAGACGCTGCTGGATGTCGTCCCGGCCGTGCCCTGCGGCGAGGCGGGCGGCGAGCGGCTCGATCGTCCAGCGCAGTTCGCTGAGCTCGCGTCGCTGGTCGTCACGCTGCGGGCCGAAGGCCCGCCATTCGATGATGTCCGGGTCGAGCAGGTTCCAGTCGCTGACGGGACGGACGCGTGTGCCGACGTTGGGCCGGGCGCTGACCAGGCCCTTGGCCTCCAGGACGCGCAGGGATTCACGGACGACGGTGCGGGAGACCTCGAACCGCTGGCCGATCTCCTCGGGCACGAGAGGGCGATCCGCGCCCAGGTCCCCGGAGACGATCATCTGGCCGAGTTGCTGGACGAGTTGGCCGTGCAGTCCGCGTCCGCGGCTCCCGGCAGCGCGTCGGCCCACGCGCCCCAGCTCGGGGTCCGCGCCGTCCCAGGCGGGGAGGCCTACGCGGTCGACACCGGGGTGCTCGGCGTAGGGGTAGCGGTGGAGTTCGCCCGGTCCTGCGAGGCCGGAGTCGGCGGAGCGGGCGGCGGTCATCATGGTGTGCGCAAGGGTACTCACGCATCCTTTGTCGGCTGCGTTCTCAACTCCCTTGAGGTCTTTGGTGAAAAGCACACGAAAGGGTGATCGCTCACCCCGTCGCAATTGACGCCTTATCGGAAAGAAATGGGCGTTCTACGAGGAGTTGCGCGCATTGCGTCGACGGAAGGGCACGGACAGTGAGCACGAAAGGATGACGACGATCATCAGCGGACCCGGCCCCGCAGGTTCGTGAGCACGTAGGCGCCCAGGAGCGCGGTCAGCGACAACAGCAGCGCCCCGCCCACGGGTTGGACGACCGCCCGTGCCACCGCTTCCAGATAGCGCCCACCCCCGAACGGCCACTGCACCAGCGCGAGCTCGCGCAGCCGCATCGGAAACCCGATCGCACTGCGCACGGACGATCCCTCCAACGCCTTCTGCAACAGGGGCACGACGAGGAGGGGCACGGCGACCACGGCGGCCAGCCCTGCGGACGTGGAACGGAAGACCCCCGCCGCGAGGACTCCGGCCCAGGCGCACCCCACGACGAGCCCCACCCAACTCGCACCTAGCGGCAGCCAGTCGGCGGGGACGGAGATGAGTTCCGGCCCGTAGACGAGGTACAGCACTTCGAGGTCGCAGCCGACGGCGAGGACCGCCAGCAACAGCGCGGCGGCCGCCGCGACGAGAAGCTTCGCGACCAGCAGACCCAGGCGACGGGGCACGGTGCCACGGTCCGCGGCCAGAGCGGGGTGACGGAACTCGTCGCCGAAGGCGATGGCCCCGAGCAGCCCCGCGCCGACCGCGGCGGGCGGCAGCGGCAGCTCCCGCGGCCACGCGGCCAGCAGCCGGGGCTGCGGAGTGTGCCCGATCCTGGCCAGGATCACCGCCATGAGGGCGGAGGTGACGAGCACGGCCGCGGCGGTGACGTACGTGGTACCGACGCCGCCCGCCCGCCGCAGTTCGTACCGCAGCGGACGCAGCGGGCTCGGCGCCGACCGCACGGCGATGGGCGGCGGGAGCGTCGGCAGTGGCGTCGAAGGCGACAGCGGGCCCGTCCCGGGCGTGTGGGCGAGGGACGGCGGCGGCGCGGTGTCGGGATCGGGAGAGTCGGCATCGGACGAGTGGGCATCGGACGGGTCGGCATCGGACGGGTGCCGCGAGGATTGCGGCGCGAGGGTGGAGGGGTCGGCATCGGTCGCGAGGGAGGTTCGGGCGGCTCGGGGCTCGGGGTCGCCCTCCGCCGCGCTGTGGACCGACGCCGGGGTTCGCGACTCGCTCACGGCCTCGAACGCGATCGCCCGGGACCTCTCGGCAGCCGTACGGTGTGCCTCGATCAGCCCCCGGGTCTCCCGGACCGAGTCGGACGCGCCCTCGGCCCACTCCGGATCGTCCTCGACGGCCACCGGCGGCATCCGCGACACGGGCCCCATGTCCCCGACCTCGTCCGCGAGTTGGTGTACGAGGATGCCGTGCCGGAACGCGACCTCACCGACCTCCGCGCACGTACTGCCGTACACCGACAGCCGGTTGCCTCCCTCCGACACGATCTCCACGGAACGCCGCGCCGTGCGGGCCTCTTTGGTGAGCAGCGCCTCGAGCCGGGCGGCGTACGGGGTGCGGACGGCGACCCTGGGGCGGAGCCGGGTCCGGGAGAAGTCCGCGACCTCCTGGTCGGCGACGAGTCTGCCCTGGTCGAGGGTGAGGACCCGGTCGGCGGTCCGCGCGGCCTCCTTGGGGTCGCAGGTGGTGAACAGAACCGTGCCGCCCTGATTTGTGTGCGCCCGCATGATCCCGTGCAGCCACCGGCCTTCACGGACGGCCAGACCGCCGACCGGCTCGTCCAGCACGAGGGTGTGCGGGTCGGACAGCAGGGCACAGGCCAGGCCGAGGCGCCGGTCCATGCCCCGCGAGAGCGTGCTCAGCCGCGCCTCGCACAGACTGACCAGACCCACGACCTCCAGAACTTCGTCGGCCCGCCGCGTGGGCAGCCCCGCGGCCGCGCAGAGCATGCGCAGGTGCCCTCGGACCGTGCGGGCCGGATGGCCGGGCACATCGCCGAGGAGCACGCCGACCTCGCGCGAGGGGTGGGCGATGCGGTGCAGGGGACGCCCCCTGAAATAGGCGACGCCACGGCCCTGTTGGAGTTCGAGCATGAGTTTCAGCGCTGTCGACTTGCCCGCTCCGGGGGCCCCGAGGAGTGCGGTGACACGACCGGAGTGCGCCTCGAAGGACACATCGTCGACGGCGGGCGGGAACTCCTTGCGAGGATTGCTGGTCAATCCGATGGCCTGGATCACCCTAGGCAAGATAGCGCGGTATGTCCGTTTTTTCGGGCACCCTGAGGTTCACCGCACGACCAAGGCAGCCGAACGCGGCGCAGACGGCTCCGGCCGCGCGCGTGTCAGACCTCCGGACGCAGCATCGGCGGGTTGAGGAGGGTGGCACCGCCGGCGCGGAAGAGCTGGGCGGGACGGCCGCCCTGCCGCGTGGTGGTACCGCCGGTGGGCACCAGGAACCCTGGCGTACCCGTCACCTTGCGATGGAAGTTGCGCGGATCCAGGGCCACTCCCCACACCGCCTCGTAGACACGCCGCAACTCGCCGACCGTGAACTCCGGCGGGCAGAAGGCCGTGGCCAGTGAGGAGTACTCGATCTTGGAGCGGGCGCGCTCCACCCCGTCCGCGAGGATCTGCGCGTGATCGAAGGCCAACGGCGCCACCGGCTCGCCGTCACGCCCGTAACCACCCTGCTCCAGCAGTTCCTCCACGGGCGCCCAGCGTGCGCTGTTGGCGTCCCCTCCCGGCCGGGGTGCGGGCAGGTCCGGGGCGAGGGCGAGGTGGGCGACGCTGACGACCCTCATCCTCGGGTCGCGCTTCGGGTCACCGTAGGTCGCCAACTGCTCCAGGTGCGCACCGTTGTCCTGCGCGGGCTCGGACGGTTCGTGGGCGGTCAGCCCGGTCTCCTCCGCCAGCTCCCGCGCCGCCGCCTGCGACAGATCCTCATCCGGCCGGACGAAGCCACCGGGCAACGCCCACCGTCCCTGGAACGGCTGCTCGCCCCGTCGTACCGTCAGAGCGCAGAGCGCATGGCGACGGACGGTCAGTACGACCAGGTCCACGGTGACAGCGAAGGGCGGGTAGTCCGACGGGTCGTAGGGCATGCCGCGATCATAGTCGTCTGCCTGACGATAAACACTCCCCTCACCAGTCGCTTCCCCACTTGATCCACTTCTGTCCGTGACCGATCTTTCGGACCGGCCGCCGTCACCGTGCTCCGGGCACCGCGAACCGTTCCCTCGCACGTCACAGAGCGTCACACGCCCAACTGCAGCCCGTCGGCCGCCTCCTCGACCATCGCGAGCCCCAGCCTGCTGACACGTACGGCGAAGGGGGCGCCCGCGACGCGCAGTCCCGTCATGCCGATCTCCCCCAGCGGCGCGCTGCGCACCGGCCGCAGGGTCACCGTCCCGGCTGGAGCGTCGGGACGGATTCCGACGAGGGTGGTGAGCAGCAGCACCCCTGCGGCCGCCGCCGTCGCGGCCGGTCTGCAGGAGGCGGGGTGGGGCAGCGGGGCACTCCCCGCTGTCCGCTGCTCCCCCGCGTACATCTCGGGCAGCCGACGGTCGAAGCTCTCCGCCGCCGCCAGCACCCCCCGCAGAAGCGCGCTCGCCTCCTTCTCGTACCCCGCGGCCGCGAGCCCCGCGACCGCGATCGCCGTCTCCTGCACGCGCACGGCGCCACTGCGATGGCCGAAGGGGTTGTATCCCGCTTCCTTCGCCCCCAGGCTCCGCAATCCCCACCCCGAGTCCATGGCCGGTCCTCCGAGCAGCCGCGCGAGCTGTTCGGTCCGTACCTTGTCGAGAAGTCCCGGCGCCTGTTCCCCTGCGCCGAGCAGCCCGGTGTCGAGGAGGTGGGCGGCACCGGCTCCCAGGTGCGGCACGACACGCCCGTCCGGGGTGCGGGCGGCCGCGGGTCTGCCGCCGCCCCGGTCCTCGATCCAGAAGTCCCCCGCGAACCGGGCCCGCAGGTCTCCGGCCCAATCCCTCAGCTCGGCCCCGCCCGGTCGGCCGTACGCGTCGAGAAGATCCGCGCCCAGCAGCGCGGCCCGGTGGGCGTGGGCCTGGGTCTCGCAACGCAGCGGTCCCCCCGGGCGTGGGTCGGGCAGATAGACACCGCTTCCGACGGCGCCCCGCAGCCACCGCAGGCACCGCTCGGCCGCGGGCAACATCTCCTCCGTCTCGTGCTCGGGGAGTCCCCATCTCCTGGCCTCCGCGAGGAGCACGGGGAACAGGAGGGTCGCCTCGGTGCCGGTGCAGCCCGGCGGCAGATGCGGGCCCGCGTCCCGCCGAGGGCCCGGGATCATGCCGGACTGTGTTTCCCGGCCCACGAGTTGGGTGCGGGCGAGGGTGCGCAGTGTGCCCAGGGCGAGCCGGGTGCCGAGGGGCAGGGTCATCCTGGCCGCGACCAGGGCGTCGGCGGGGGACATGCCGCAGCGCCAGGGCGCGCCCGCCGCGAGGTGGGTGTCCGTGGGGTTCTTCGGGTCGCGCAGCAGCAGGGCTTCGAGGTCCTCCAGACAGGTGTGCAGCAAGGGCTGAGCCGTCCGGTCGTCGCCCGCCGCCCGGGCCTGGGAGAGAGGGCTTGTGGGCCCCCGCCCCACGGGTCTGATGGGACCCGCGCCGTCCGGTCGTACCCGCAGCTCCACGCTCCGGGTCCCGCCGGGCGGCAGCTCCAACTCCCAGCGCAGCAGCCCCGCGGAGGCCAGGGCGTCGGCGGGCGGCGGATGCGCGGTCACCGTGGAGTGCCCTTGCGCGCTCGACCACCGGAGGCCGGAGTCGTGCACGCTCGCCGGCAGTTCCGGGCCGGCCCTGCCGGAGGCGACGGCGCCCAGTTCAGCGAGATCCGTCCCCAAGGACACCTCGACTGGCAGGCGCATTGGGCGGCGGGCCGTGCTGTGCAGGGTGATCCGCTCGGTGCCGTCCGCATACCGTGTGCGCTCGACCACGACGTCCGGGTCCGGCCCGGCCTCGGCCGACACGCGCAGTGTCCCCATGAACCTGGCTCGGTCGGCGGAGATCATCCGCGCCTGCACGGCGAGCGGCTCCCGTCCTGCCACCCTCACCTGGCAGCGGGAGAGCATGCGCCGTCCAGCACGGTAGAAGCCCTCCAGTCCTCGGCCGTTCAACTGGCCCTGCTGCGTCGAGATCGCGAGGCCCGGCAGGGCGACGCATGCGGGGGCGAAGGGCTTCCGGTGGCTGGGTGCGCCAGCCCGGTCGAGCGGCCGGCGCCGGGCACGGCGGGCGCCGGGGCACTCCGGACCGCTGGACGTGAGCCGGCCACGCGAGGCAGCGGACCGCGGACGTCGGTATGTGGAGCGCCGGTTCCCTCGTCACGGGCCCGGACGGAGGGCTGGGCCGGCAGGAGGAAGGACGGGGCTTCGTCGGCATCGGGCTTGGAGGGCAGGGGCATGGGTGGCTTCTTCTGTCTTCGGCGCGCGTGGGGTGCGCTCGGCACCAGGTGGGGAGCCGGAGAGGGACGGGGTGCGACGGCGGCGAGGCCAGGCCATGGGTACCGCCACTCAGGTGAACGGAGCGGCTCCGCTCCGGGTCACGCCCCTGGCCCGGGAAGCCGAGCGGCCGGCGGCTCGGCGAGGTGTCTGCGTGGGCGTGGAAGGGGAACAGCGCGCTCAGATACGCCCCGAACCAGAACAGCACCGCCCTCCACGCCCGGTGCCGGGTCGGCGCGCTCACGTCTCCCCCTCGGTGGGCTGCCCGCCGCCACCGCGGCGCGCCCGCGCCCGAGCGCTCGCGCCGTCGGCCCTGCTCCCCGGTCGTCGGTCGGCGGGTGCGTTGCCGGCAGCGGAGTGCGATCGGCGGGCGTGAGCGGCGCCGGATCGCCGCAAGGTGCGGGCGTCAGCGCTTCCTCCTGGGTGTGACCTGCGTCGGCGCCGGGGGCCGGTCGCGACGCAGGGCTCGGTCGAGGCCGACTGCGTGACCGGGCGCTCCTCGGAAGGGGGCTCCTCGTCGGCAATGCCCCCACCGGCACCGGCACTCGCACTCGCACTGGCACTGGCACTGGCACTGGCACTGGCACTGGCATTGCCAGGGTCCGGCGCCTGGCCGCGTCCCTTGCGCTCGGCGCGCAGGCAGCGGCGAATGGATTCGGGGTCGAGGCCTTCGTTGCAGGCCTGGTGCAGGAGACGGGCGAAGAGGTAGTCGGGGTCTGCGGCGAGGGCCATGGCCAAGGCCTCGCGGGCCTCCAGCTCGTCGCCCGAGGACCAGGCGACCCAGCCCACGAGCGTGAGCGGGGCGGCGGCGTGCTCGCCGTAGGGACCGACGCAGCGGCGGGCAAGGGCGCGCCAGAGCCGGAGGGCCGGGGCTGCTTCGTCGCCTTCCATCCATTCGGCGGCACGGTCGCGGGTGGCGCGGTCCTGGAGTCCGAGAATCAGTGTGGCCGCGTCGACGTGGCCGACGAGCTCGTCGTCGTACAGGTCCGCGTCCAGCGTTCCGGACACGGCCGGAGCGGCGGCCAGTCGCCCGATGGCGCGCTGCGCCACGGCGAGGGTCTCCTCGGCCACGTCCGCGCGACTCTCCGCATGCAGGATGCGGGGGACGAGCGCGGACTGCGCGGCGTCGAGGGCCGCCTCCTGCTGCAGCGCGGCTGCGGTCTCCCACGGCAGCAGCCTGGCCCTCATCTCTTTCAGCGTTCCGCGCACCTGGAGGCCGGCGTAGGTCGCGGCGGCGGCCAGCACGGAGGTGCCCGGCAGCCCCATCGGTTCTCCGTCGAAGGAGCAACACCCGTTGCCGGGACAGCAGTACGACCAGAAGCGACCCTCCGAGATGCACAGCGCCTCGACCACCGGGACGTCCAGGGTGCCGCAGGCCCTGCGCAGCAGTTGGGCGAGGGGCCGCAGGCGTTCCATGACGTCGCGCGGCGACTCACCGCTCGCCGGGTCCTGGCAGAGGAAGGCGACCATGCTCTCCGGCCTGGCTCCGCGACGCTCACTTCCGGTCACCAGTCCATGAGCCAGTTGCTGGGCCACGGACGGCCAGTCGTCCGTCTGGGCCGGAATGCCCAGCCGTGCGCGCCCGCCGAACCGTCCTCGGGCGTCCCGGTCGTGCAGGGCGACGAGGACGATGCTGTCCTCGGGTCGATACCCGAGCAGGTAGGGCAGGGCGTCGGCAAGTTCGGCCGGGGTGCGGAGGGTGACCTGCTGCCCGTCGGGCGGTCCGGTGATCGCTGCGTGCCCCTGGTAGGCGGAGGACTCGCTCTTGGGGCCGCATTCGTTCTGACCGCTGATGTCACTGTTGCCGGAGGTCCCGGCTGCTTCGCTGTGATTCGTCATGCGGTGACCATCTCGCGGATCTTGAGATTCCGCTTTGCCCTGTGGATAAGTCCGACCATGACCACGTCAGAAGCTGTCCACAGTTCACCCCGCTCGTTCGCGCGATGTCCGAGGCATCGGGTTGCATGGGGCCATGAGCGACGAAGACATGCCCTCCACGGACCGCCAGGATCTGCGTACGGCCGCCGACGCCGTGCTCGCCCGCCTCGTCGGTGCGCCGGCGGGCGCCGCGCGACTGCGCGAGGACCAGTGGCACGCCATCGAGGCGCTCGTCGCGCAGCAGCGCAGAGCCCTGGTGGTGCAGCGCACGGGCTGGGGCAAGTCCGCGGTGTACTTCGTCGCGACCGCGCTGCTGCGCGAGTGGGGCGCCGGCCCCACGGTCATCGTCTCCCCGCTCCTCGCCCTCATGCGCAACCAGGTGGAGGCGGCCGCCCGCGCGGGTATTCACGCGCGGACGATCAACTCGTCGAACACCGAGGAGTGGGACACCATCCGTCAGGAGGTCACCGCGGGCACGGTCGACGTGCTCCTGGTCAGCCCGGAGCGGCTCAACAACCCGGACTTCCGTGACCAGGTCCTGCCCGAGCTGGCTGCCGCGACCGGGCTGCTCGTGGTCGACGAGGCACACTGCATCTCGGACTGGGGTCATGACTTCCGCCCCGACTACCGCCGGCTGCGCACCATGCTCGCCGATCTGCCGGCGGGTGTACCGGTGCTCGCGACGACGGCGACGGCCAACGCGCGCGTGACGGCCGACGTGGCGGAGCAACTGGGCACGGGCGGAGGCACGGACGCCCTGGTTCTGCGCGGGCCGCTGGACCGGGAGAGCCTGAGCCTCGGTGTGCTCGAACTGCCGGACGCCGCCCACCGGATGGCCTGGCTCGCCGATCACCTGGACGAGTTGCCGGGCTCCGGGATCATCTACACGCTCACGGTGGCCGCCGCCGAGGAGGTCACCGCGTTCCTCCGCCAGTGCGGGCACACCGTGACGTCGTACACCGGCAAGACGGAGAACGCCGACCGGCAGCAGGCCGAGGAGGACCTCCTCGCCAACCGGGTCAAGGCCCTGGTCGCCACCTCCGCTCTGGGGATGGGCTTCGACAAGCCCGACCTGGGCTTCGTGGTGCACCTGGGTTCGCCGTCGTCCCCCATCGCCTACTACCAGCAGGTGGGGCGCGCGGGCCGTGGTGTCGAGCACGCCGAGGTGCTGCTGCTGCCCGGCAAGGAGGACCAGGCGATCTGGGAGTACTTCGCCTCGGTCGCCTTCCCACCGGAGGAGCAGGTGCGCCGGACCCTGGACGTCCTGGCACACGCGGAGCGACCGCTCTCCCTGCCCGCTCTCGAGCCGCTGGTCGAGCTGCGGCGCTCCCGGTTGGAGACGATGCTGAAGGTCCTCGACGTGGACGGCGCGGTCCGCCGTGTCCAGGGCGGCTGGGTCTCGACCGGCGTCCCCTGGGCATACGACACCGAGCGCTACGCCTGGGTCGCCAAGCAGCGCGCGGCAGAACAACAGGCCATGCGCGACTACGTCACGACGACGGGCTGCCGGATGGAATTCCTGCGACGGCAGTTGGACGACGAGGAGGCCGGGCCGTGCGGGCGTTGCGACACCTGCGCGAAGCCCAGGTTCGCGGACTCCGTCTCCTCGGCGGCGCTGGACGCGGCGCGCGGCGAGCTGGGACGGGCCGGGGTCGAGGTCGAGCCCCGCAAGATGTGGCCGACCGGGCTACCGGCCGTCGGCGTGCAACTGAAGGGGCGCATCTCCGCCGGTGAACAGGCGGCCCCGGGGCGAGCGTTGGGGCGTCTGTCGGACATCGGCTGGGGCAACCGACTGCGGCCGATGCTCGCGCCCCAAGCCCCTGACGGGCCGGTTCCGGACGATGTGGCCAAGGCGGTGGTAGCCGTACTGGCCGACTGGGCGAAGGGCCCCGGCGGCTGGGCCTCCGGCCAGGCCGACGCACAGCCCCGCCCGGTGGGTGTCGTCACCATGGCATCCCGTACACGGCCGCAGTTGATCGGTACCCTCGGCGCGCGGATCGCCGAGATCGGCCGCCTTCCCCTGCTGGGCTCGGTGGCGTACACCGGCGCGGTTTCTCAGGTCACCCGGAGCAACAGCGCACAACGCCTCAAGGCACTCGACGGGGCACTCACCGTGCCACCTGAACTGGCCGCCGCGCTGGAGAAGGCAGGCGGGCCCGTCCTGCTGGTCGACGACGCCACGGAGACCGGCTGGACCCTCGCGGTCGCCGCGCGCGTGCTCCGGCGCGCGGGCGCACAGGGGGTGTTGCCGCTCGTACTCGCCGTCCGGGGGTGACCGACCGTCAACCGCGCGTGAACCCCGTGCCGCTTGGGCGTTGAGGACGCGCCCTATGCGCAGGGATATAAGCGGTGGATCACCACAAAACTGTCAGTGGCCCCAATTGCTCGTTGCCGCAACCAAGTTCGCCAGGAAGAATTGGAGTCCGCTCCCCGCACGGCCCACTCGTGAATCGGTAGGGCTTCTGCTGCGGCGTGCGCTCCCCCAAGTCCGACCCCCGCCCGCTGTGTGGGCGCGTAGCCGAAGGGAGGATCGTGACCTTCGGATTCGCTCCGTCCTCGGCGGCTTCCGTGTCGACCTCTGCCGACCTCTCCGCCACTTCCGCCAACCGGTTGCTCGAGCCCGCGGAATGGGCCGCCGCCGGGATTCCGCTGCTCCGCAATCCCCGGGAGGTGGTCAGCGGGCTGCACGCGCGGCATCAGCCCCGGCCCGCGACGGCGGTGATCGCCGTCCTGGATCCGGACGAGCGGTTGAGGGCGAGTGCCTCGTTCATCCGGCGTCCGGCCCCGGCCGACGGGTGGATGTTCCGCAACGCGCTCCTCGCGCAGCTGCGCCGGGTCATTCCGCATGATCTGCGCCGGCGTACCCCGGTGCGCACGGCTGTGCTGCTCTACTGCCGTGACGGTGACGCGCGTTGGACGGAGGAGGACGGTGCGTGGATGTGGGGGCTGCGGGACGCCTGCACACTTCACGGGCTGCGCTGCGGGGCGTACATCACGCTGACACGTGACGGCTGGCAGGTTCTCGGCGAGGGCCGAGGGGGGCGTCGTCCCCACGCGGACTCACCGGCCGAGCCCTTCGCCACGGCCGTCGCGCCGCCGCCCATGCCTCGTACCGGTGGCGTCGCGTCGGAGGTACTGCGGCGCGCCGCGGCGCGCTGAGCCGCTGCCCTTGGGGCCGCTTCGGCACCCCTCCGAGACC
>NZ_JARGEE010000121.1:0-22412 GCF_033794485.1 Streptomyces sp. MB09-02B | reverse complement strand
GACAAGGCCGCCCCGAAGACCACCCCCACGGCCGCCGCCTCCGCCGCCGCGCCCGCCGCCGTGCCCGACATCACCCCGGCCCCCGCGGGCGGCGGCAAGGGCAAGAAGCCCAAGCGGCCCAAGCGCACCGGCTTCAAGCGGCTGATCCCCACCTGGCGCATGGTGCTCGGCGCCTTCGTGGTCGGCCTCATGCTGATCGTCGGCGCCTTCGTGCTGGGCTACAACCTGGTCCACATCCCCAAACCGCAGGACGCCGCGACCAAGCAGAGCAACGTGTACCTGTACGCGGACGGCACCCAGATCGCCCGCGACGGCGAGGTCAACCGCGAGAACGTCCCGCTGTCGAAGGTCTCCAAGGCCGCCCAGCAGGCCGTACTGGCCGCCGAGGACCGCGACTTCTACTCCGAGCCGGCCATCGACCTCAAGGCGATGGCCCGCGCGGCCTGGAACACCGCGACCGGCAAGGGCAAACAGTCCGGCTCCACCATCACCCAGCAGTACGTGAAAAACTACTACCTGGCCCAGGACCAGACCGTCACCCGCAAGGTGAAGGAGTTCTTCATCGCGATCAAGCTGGACCGCGAGGTCACCAAGGACGAGATCCTGGAGGGCTACCTCAACACCAGCTTCTTCGGCCGCAACGCCTACGGCATCCAGGCCGCCGCCCAGGCCTACTACGGCGTGGACGCCGACGAACTCACCGCCGAGCAGGGCGCCTACCTCGCCGCCCTCGTCAACGCGCCGAGCATGTACGACGTCGTCGCCCACCCCGAGAACAAGGGCGCGGCGGTCGCCCGCTGGAACTACGTCCTCGACGGCATGGTCAAGGAGGGCTGGCTCAAGCAGTCCGAGCGGACCGGCGCCAAGTTCCCGATGCCGAAGCAGTCCACCACGTCCAGCGCCTTCTCCGGCCAGCGCGGCTACCTCGTCGAGGCCATCAAGTCGTACCTCTACGACCACAAGATCATCGACGAGGAGGCGCTGGAGAACGGCGGTGGCTACCGCATCACCACCACCATCCAGCCCAAGATGCAGAACGCCTTCGTCAAGGCCGTCGACGACCAACTGATGGACAAACTCGACAAGAAGAACCGCAAGGTCGACAACTACGTCCGCGCCGGCGGTGCCTCCATCGACCCGAAGACCGGCAAGGTCATCGCGATGTACGGCGGCATCGACTACACCAAGCAGTACGTCAACAACGCGACCCGCCGCGACTTCCAGGTCGGCTCCACCTTCAAGCCGTTCGTGTTCACCTCCGCCGTGGAGAACGCCTCCAACACCCAGAGCGGACAGGCGATCACCCCGAACACCGTCTACGACGGCACCAACAAGCGCCCCGTGGTGGGCTGGCCCGGCCCGGTGTACGACCCCGAGAACGAGGACTACGTCAACTACGGCAACATCTCCGTCCGCCAGGCCACCCAGAGCTCGGTGAACTCGGTGTACGCGCAGATGGCCGTGGACGTCGGCCCCGAGAAGGTCGAGAAGACCGCGATCGACCTCGGGCTGCCCAAGAACACCCCGGACATGAACCCGTACCCGTCCATCGCCCTGGGCACCGCCACCGCCAGCGTCCTCGACATGACGGAGGCGTACGCCACGCTGGCCAACCACGGCAAGCACGGCACGTACACCATGATCGAGAAGATCAGCAAGGACGGCGAGGTCGTCAAGCTCCCGACCACGGAGTCCACCCAGGCCGTCAGCCGCAAGGCCGCCGACACCACCACCTCCATCCTGCAGAGCGTCGTCCAGAGCGGCACCGCCACCGCCGCGCAGGCCTCCGGCCACCCCGTCGCCGGCAAGACCGGCACCGCCGAGGAGGACAAGGCGGCCTGGTTCGCGGGCTACACCCCCGACCTCGCCACCGTCGTCTCCGTGATGGGCCAGGACCCCAAGACGGGCGCCCACAAGCCGCTCTACGGCGCGATGGGCCTGCCCCGCATCAACGGTGGTGGGGCGCCCACCGAGATCTGGGCGCAGTTCACCAAGGCCGCCCTGAAGGGCAAGAAGGTCAAGGAGTTCGACCTCGACCTCCAGGTCGGCGCGGACGTCGTGATCACCCCGCCGAGCACCCCTGCCGATGAGCCGGGCGCCACCGGCGACGAGGAGACCGGCGACCCCACGGGCGGCGAGGAGACCGGCGACCCGACGGGCGACAGCACCGACAACGGCACCACCACCGGCGGCGGCACACCCGCGACCGACGGCGGAACGGCCTCCACGGGCGGTACGGCGACGGACGGAGGCTCGGCGTCCACCGGCGGCCCCTCGACCGACGGCGGAACCGACTCCTCCGGCGGAGCGACAGCCGACGGAGGGACGACCGACGGCGGTGCGACAGCCGACGGAGGAACGACCGACGGCGGAGCGACCTCGGGAGGCGAGACCTCGGTGGGGCCGTTCGGCTAGCCGCGGCCGCTCAGTGGCCGGAGGTGGCCTTCAGCCCCACCACGGCCACGAGCAGCAGACACACGAAGAAGATCCGGGCGGCGGTGGCCGGCTCCCCCAGCCACACCATGCCGAACACCGCCGCCCCGGCCGCCCCGATGCCCACCCACACGCCGTACGCCGTGCCGATGGGCAGGGTGCGCGCGGCGTAGGACAGCAGCAGCATGCTGGCGACGATCCCGGCACCGGTCAGCACACTGGGCAACGGCCGGGTGAATCCGTCGGTGTACTTCATCCCGATCGACCAGCCGACCTCGAGCAGTCCGGCGACGACGAGCAGAACCCAGGCCATGACGGGCACCTCCGTGATCCATGCGAAGAATCGGGGGTGCGTCGTCTTTTCCTTGGCCCGGTACGGCGCGTCTCGTCGGGTCCCTCAAAGGTAGCAAGCACAAGGCGGTGGGGGCTGGTGACCATGGTCACCAGCCCCCACCGCCTTCATTGCCTGCGAATCAGAGATACAGGCCAGAGATACAGGCCAGAGATACAGGCCAGAGATACAGGCCAGAGGTACAGGCCAGAGGTAGCAGGTCAGAGATACAGGCCGGTGGAATCCTCCGACCCCTCGAACCGGTCCGCCGCCACGGCGTGCAGATCGCGCTCCCGCATCAGGACGTACGCCACGCCCCTGACCTCGACCTCGGCGCGGTCCTCGGGGTCGTAGAGGACCCGGTCGCCGGGCTCGACGGTCCGGACGTTCTGGCCGACCGCCACGACCTCGGCCCAGGCGAGACGCCGGCCGACGGCCGCCGTCGCGGGGATCAGGATGCCGCCGCCGGAACGCCGCTCGCCCTCGGCGGTGTCCTGCCGCACGAGCACACGGTCGTGCAGCATCCGGATGGGCAACTTGTCGTGCTGGGTCTTCTCGCTCACACCCCGAACCTACCTGTCCCCGTCAGACCCGACGACGCCGAGTGCCGAGGGCCAGGAGCCCCACGACCGCGACGACCACGAGGGCGACGGGCACGATGCGCTCGACCCGGGGCGCGCCGTCCTCGTCGACGAACTGACCCCTGACGTCACCGACCACACGGTTGACCGAGACGTACGCCGCGCCGAGGGTGTGGTCGATGTTGGAGACGACCTTGGCCTTCGCGTCGCCCACGATGGTCCTGGGGTGGACCCGGACGCCGATCTCGTCGAGCGTCTCGGCGAGGGTCTCGCGGCGGCGCTTGATGTCCGCCTCGATCTCGGCCGGGGTCCTGATGTCCGAGCTCTCCGCCACCGCGCGGCCTCCCGTAGTCGGTTGTCCCTGAAATCCCTTGGTTACGGACAGTCTGTCAGCTCCACCCCGAGCGGCACCGCCAGGGCCCGCCATTACGCTGGACCGATGAGCGAGCGACTCCAGCCCGGCGACGTGGCCCCCGCCTTCACCCTCCCGGACGCCGACGGCAACGAGGTGTCCCTGTCCGACCACAAGGGCCGCAAGGTCATCGTCTACTTCTACCCGGCCGCCCTGACCCCCGGCTGCACCAAGCAGGCCTGCGACTTCACCGACAACCTGGAGCTCCTCGCGGACGCCGGGTACGACGTCATCGGCATCTCCCCCGACAAGCCGGAGAAACTCGCCAAGTTCCGCGAGAAGGAGTCCCTGAAGGTCACCCTTCTCGGCGACCCCGACAAGACGGTACTGGACGCCTACGCGGCCTTCGGCGAGAAGAAGAACTACGGCAAGACCTACCTGGGCGTCATCCGCTCCACGATCATCGTCGACGAGGAGGGCAAGGTCGAACACGCCCTCTACAACGTCCGCGCGACGGGCCACGTAGCCAAGATCATCAAGGACCTGGGCATCTGAGTCCTCCCTCGCGCCTCGTAGGACGCGGCCCGTACCGGAACGATCCGGTACGGGCCGTTCCGCATCCCGGACGTGACTGTCCGATCTGCAGTTCGTTACTTCATACGAGGACTGATCAAACAGTCGAATGGGAGGGGTGGGTGAGCATGGATGCGTACCGCCGGGAACGACTCGTTCCCGCCGTCGCCGAGGCACGCAACTGGACAGACCTGATGCGGCGGCTCGATCTCCGGACAAGCGGGGGGCAGCGACGTGTACTGCAAGAAAAGGTCGCCAGTCACGGGCTGGACACAAGCCATTTCGTCAAGCGCAGCCCGTGGCGCAAATACCCGGACGCCGCCATCGCCGAAGCCACCGCCTCATCCTCCTCACTGCGTGAGGTAGCACTCAAGCTGGGCGCCACTCCGGCCACCGGCACGCTGTCCCATATCCGACGCCGCATCGACGCGGCAGGAATCGACATCAGCCATTTCCCAGGTATCGACCGCCCGCAGCTGGACCTACCCTTCACCACCGAGGAACTGAGAGCAGCCGCAGCCACAGCGCACAGCGTGCGCGGCGTGGCGCGCTCATTGGGGGTTCCGGACGACAGCCGCTCGCGCGCCACGCTGCTACGCATGTTGCGCGAACGGGACGTTGACACACAGCACTTCACCCACACCCGTTTGGCGATTCCCGAGGACGCACTTCGCACCCTGATCCCCCAGGCATCAAGCTATGCCGATGTGATGCGTGGCCTCGATCTGACGGTCAACGACACCAACCATCGACGCGTGCGGCGTGCCGCAGCGCGCCTCGGACTCGACACCAGCCACTTCAAACGCCGCGCCTGGGGCAAGCCGGACAGCCCGGCCCCCGTCCCGACGGCTCATCGGGTACTCGTCGTTCTGCCCGAACACGCCGGACGATCCAACAGAGCCCAATTACACCGAGCCCTGGCCGAAGTCGGAGTGCAGTACGCGTGCGCGAGTTGCGGCAACCCTGGTGAATGGCTGGGCCGTCGCATCACCTTGCAGATCGACCACGTCAACGGGGACTGGCACGACAACCGTCAGGAGAACCTGCGGTACCTGTGCCCGAACTGCCACGCGCTGACAGATACGTGGTGCCGACAGAAAGAGCGAACGCCACTCGCAGGATAGGGGCCGATCACCGTACACTTGCAGCCGCCCGTCATGCTTGACGACGAGCAGCCAGCGGCCTTGGCGGAACGGCAGACGCCTCGCGTTTAGGGCGCGATGGGAGCAATCCCGTGAGGGTTCGAATCCCTCAGGCCGCACTCACCTTCATTCGCAAGGCCCGGCTTGCGACTTCCGCAAGCCGGGCCTTGCCAGTGGGCACGCCTCAGCCCAACAGCTCCCGCAGCACCGGCACCAACCCCCGGAACGCCTTCCCCCGATGGCTGATCGCGTTCTTCTCCTCCGCCGTCAGTTCCGCGCAGGTGCGGGTGTCGCCCTCCGGCTGGAGGATCGGGTCGTAGCCGAAGCCGTTCGTGCCCACCGGCGCATGCCGTAGTACGCCCCTCAGCTGCCCCTCGACCACCCTCTCCGTGCCGTCCGGCAGGGCGAGGGCCGCCGCGCAGTTGAAGTGGGCGCCGCGGTGTTCGTCGGCGATGTCGCCGAGCTGGGCCAGGAGCAGTTCCAGGTTGGCCTTGTCGTCGCCGTGGCGGCCGGCCCAGCGGGCGGAGAAGATGCCGGGGGCGCCGTTCAGGACGTCGACGCAGAGGCCGGAGTCGTCGGCGATGGCGGGGAAACCGGTGGCGCGGGCGAGGGCGTGGGCCTTCAGCAGCGCGTTCTCGGCGAAGGTGACGCCGGTTTCCTTGACGTCGGGGATGTCCGGGTAGGCGTCCGCGCCGACGAGGTCGTGGGTCAGACCGGCGTCGGCGAGGATGGCCTTCAGCTCGGTGAGCTTGCCGGCGTTGCGGGTGGCGAGGATCAGGCGGGTCATGCCCACCAGTATCGCCACCCGCTCCAGGGCCTCGTGGGGCCGTTACGACGTGCAGACCTTCGTCAGTTCGCCCGCCGCGTCGGTGATGCCGCTGATGTCGGGGGTGGTGTCCCCGTTCTCCACGGCGGTCTGGGTGTCGGTGACGGCCTTCTGGAGCGAGTCGACGGCCTTGTTGACGTCGGCGTTGTCGGTCTTGTCGCCGATGTCGTCGAGGTTCTTGTCGATGGAGGCGAGGGACTCCTCCAGCTGCGTGGGGTCGTCCGCGGCGGTCTGTACGGCCTGCTGGAGGTCGTCCACGCTCTGGGCGATGGCGTCGGCGGTCTGGACGCAGTCCAGGGCCTTGTTCACGGCGTCGCAGCCGGTGGTGAGCCCGGCCGTCAGCGCGACGGCGGCTACGGTTCCGGCGATGGCGGTCATACGACGTCGGCGGCTGGCGGCCATGGAACGGTCCTCCTGATGGACGGGGTGCAGGCCTGACGGCCCCCTGCGTGATGCATGCGCGTAAGACATGTGCGTGATGCGTGAACGGCTACTGCGGTGTGGCCGGGCGCACGGTGGTGTGCCGTGCGCCCGTATGTGCAAGGACGCGGACGGGGTCGCCGTGGTTGCCACCGGCGGACCTCGCTCTTGGCGCGCCCTTTACCTTTCGAGGACCGTATCAAGCGCCTTGCGCTGAAGGGCGGCCAGTTCGTCACAGCCGGAGACGGCCAGGTCCAGCAGGGAGTTGAGTTCGTCGCGGGCGAACGGCTCGGCCTCGGCGGTGCCCTGGACCTCGACGAAGCGGCCGTCGCCGGTGCAGACGACGTTCATGTCGGTGTCGGCCTTCACGTCCTCCTCGTAGCGGAGGTCGAGGAGGGGGACGCCGCCGACGATGCCGACGGAGACGGCCGAGACGGTGCCGGTGAGGGGCTGCCGGTTGGCCTTGATCAGCTTCCTGCCCTGGGCCCAGGCGACGGCGTCGGCGAGGGCGACGTAGGCGCCGGTGATGGCTGCCGTGCGGGTGCCGCCGTCGGCCTGGAGGACGTCGCAGTCGAGGACGATCGTGTTCTCGCCGAGCGCCTTGTAGTCGATGACGGCGCGCAGGGAGCGGCCGATGAGGCGGGAGATCTCGTGGGTGCGGCCGCCGATCTTGCCGCGTACGGATTCCCGGTCGCCGCGGGTGTTGGTGGCGCGGGGGAGCATGGAGTACTCGGCGGTCACCCAGCCCTCGCCGCTGCCCTTGCGCCAGCGGGGGACGCCTTCGGTGACGGAGGCGGTGCAGAAGACCTTCGTGTCGCCGAAGGAGATGAGGACGGAGCCCTCGGCGTGCTTGCTCCACCCGCGTTCGATGGTGACCGGGCGGAGCTGTTCGGGCGTGCGGCCGTCGATTCGAGACATGCCGCTGAGCTTAGGGGGTGTCGTGGGACACCCCCTCACCGGATTGAGGGCCTCGGGGCCCTACATCATGTCCTCGATCTCCGCCGCGATGGGGTCGGCGTCGGTGCCGATGACGACCTGGATGGCGGTGCCCATCTTGACGACGCCGTGGGCGCCGGCGGCTTTGAGGGCGGCCTCGTCGACGAGGGAGGCGTCGTGGACCTCGGTGCGCAGGCGGGTGATGCAGCCCTCGACCTCGTCGATGTTGTCGAGGCCGCCGAGCCCGGCGACGATCTTCTCAGCCTTGGTGGCCATGGCGACTCTCCCTGGTGACCGTGTGAAGCGTTGCGGATCGTTCGCGACTGGTCTACACCACGCGGGGGCCGCCCGCCAAGCCGTAGGCCCGCTCGTGCCGTGCGCCCGCCGAGCGGGGGCGCTCGTCGCGGGGGAAACGGGGGGCGGAGGCCGGGCGACATCACGAAGGCATAAAACGGGAATCGCGGGTTCCTTGGCCGCACCCCGCCGTGCTACAACAGGTCTACACCACTGAATGGTGTAGACCTCTCCCGTGCTGCCCTCCCCCACACTCCCGTCCCCGGGTGGCGCTCTGCTCTCATGGAGGAAGTTGTGACCACGGCCAGCGCCGCTCCCGCGGCCGCAGACAACAAGGGCCCCGGCTGGGGCTCTCGCACGATGGCTGTGCTGCAGCGTATCGGGCGCAGCCTGATGCTGCCGGTCGCCGTCCTGCCGGCCGCCGCCCTGCTCGTCCGGCTCGGCGCCGACGACCTGCTGGGCAGCGAGTCGCTCCCCTGGTTCATCACCAAGTTCGCGAGCTTCATGGCTGCCGGCGGTGGCGCCGTCCTCGACAACATGCCGCTGTTGTTCGCGGTCGGCATCGCGATCGGCTTCGCGAAGAAGTCGGACGGCTCGACCGCCCTCGCCGCGGTCGTCGGCTACCTCGTCTTCCAGAAGGTCCTCGGCACCTTCACCGACTCCAACCTCCCCCAGGTGGGCACGGTCGTCGAAGGCAAGGTCGTGATGGTGGACGCGTCCGTCAACGCCGGCGTCCTCGGCGGTGTGGTGATGGGCCTGGTCGTCGCCCTGCTCTACCAGCGCTTTTACCGCACCAAGCTGCCGGACTGGGCCGGCTTCTTCGGCGGCCGCCGCCTAGTGCCCATCCTGGCCGCCTTCGCGGGCCTGGTCATCGGCATCGTCTTCGGTTACATCTGGCCGGTCCTCGGCGCGGGTCTGCACCACTTCGGCGAGTGGCTGGTCGGTTCGGGCGCGGTCGGCGCGGGCATCTTCGGTGTGGCCAACCGCGCGCTGATCCCGGTCGGCATGCACCACCTGCTCAACTCCTTCCCGTGGTTCCAGGCCGGTTCGTACGAGGGCAAGAGCGGTGACATCGCGCGCTTCCTGGCCGGCGACCCGACCGCCGGACAGTTCATGACCGGCTTCTTCCCGATCATGATGTTCGGCCTGCCGGCCGTCTGTCTCGCGATCTACCACACGGCCCGTCCGGAACGGCGCGCGGTGGTCGGCGGCATGATGTTCTCCATGGCGCTGACCTCGTTCTTCACCGGTGTCACCGAGCCGATCGAGTTCACGTTCATGTTCATCGCGCCCGTCCTGTACGCCATCCACGCCGTGCTCACCGGCATCTCCATGGCCCTGACCTGGGCGCTCGGCATGAAGGACGGCTTCGGCTTCTCGGCCGGCGTGATCGACTTCGGCCTCAACCTGGGCATCGCCACCAAGCCCTGGGCCCTGCTCCTGGTGGGCCTCTGCTTCGGTGCCCTTTACTACGTGATCTTCCGTTTCGCGATCGTCCGCTTCAACCTGCCGACCCCCGGCCGGGAGTCGGACGAGGAGCTCGCCGAGCTCCAGAAGGCGGAGGCCAAGTAGCCGCCGCCACGGCTCCCCCGAGCTCGAGGAAGGCCCCCAGAGTCCGCTCCGGGGGCCTTTCGCGTACGTCGTGCTCGCATCCGTACGCCTGCTCGGATCGCGTACGGCGTCCTCAGATCTCGTACGTCACCCTGGGCACCGCCAGTTCCACCGGGCCGTCGTACACCGCGCGGGCGTCGACCAGGTTGACCTGGGGGTCCGTCCACGGGGGGACGTGGGTGAGGACGAGACGGCGAGCGTTTGCCCGGGCGGCCGTCTCACCGGCCTCGCGGCCGTTGAGGTGGAGGTCCGGGATGTTCTCCTTGCCGTGCGTGAAGGCAGCCTCGCACAGGAACAGGTCGGCGTCGCGGGCCAGTTCGTCCAGGGTGTCGGTGACGCCGGTGTCCCCGGAGTACGTCAGGACCCGGCCGCCGTGTTCGATCCGGATGCCGTACGCCTCGACGGGGTGGGCGACCCGTTCCGTGTGGACGGTGAACGGGCCGATCTCGAACGTGCTCGGCTTGACCGTGTGGAAGTCGAAGACCTCGCTCATGGAGGAGGCGGACGGGGTGTCGGCGTAGGCCGTGGTCAGGCGCTGCTCGGTGCCCTCCGGTCCGTAGACCGGGATGGGGTCGCAGCGGCCGCCGTCGTGGCGGTAGTACCGTGCGACGAAGTACGCGCACATGTCGATGCAGTGGTCGGCGTGCAGATGGCTGAGGAAGATCGCGTCGAGGTCGTAGAGACCGCAGTGGCGCTGCAGCTCGCCCAGGGCACCGTTGCCCATGTCGAGGAGCAGCCGGAAGCCGTCGGCCTCTACGAGGTAGCTCGAGCAGGCCGATTCCGCGGACGGGAACGACCCCGAGCAGCCGACGACGGTGAGCTTCATAGGAGCTGTAACCTCCGCGCTGGCGTGAAGTCGTGACAGTCGTGTCAGTCGTGACGTGCAGACGGGTTGCGCATTGCAGTTGGCGGGGTTGCGAAGGACGGGCATGGGTGCAACACGGGTGGTGCGGTCCGTTGAGCGTAAGGCGCAAAAGGGTGCGTCGCTCCTCCGCCAGGGGCCGTTGTGGGCGAACTCACCTGACAGGCGCTGCCATCCGGGTTACCAGGCGCTCAGCCGTTCGACCAAGATCCGAGGGCACATCGAGGGCACATTCAGGCGGCCTCCAGCAGGAACTCTTCGACCGCCTCGCGGGTGTCCTCGTCTTCGTCAGGGAACAGATGTCCGTACGTCTCCATGGCCACAGTGACCGTGTCGCCGAGACGCGCGGACACCGTCTTGGGGCCCTTCCCGTGCCTGATCAAGACTGACGCGTACGTGTGCCTGAGATCGTGAAGCCGAGTGCCCTTCGGAAGCCCCGCGGCCTTCACCGCGGGACGCCACACCTTGTCCATGAAGTGATCAGCATTGACCGGCCCCGCGAACACGAAGTCGTCCGGTGCTGCCGGGTGCTTCTTGAGGTGGAGAGCGACGGCATCGATGACGGTCTGGGGAACCGGCACCGTGCGGTACGACCGCTTCGTCTTGGGCGGGCAAACCACCACACCGGGGTAGGCCCGCTGTACCTGCTGCTCGACCTTCACGGTGCGCCGCAGGAAGTCGACGTGGCGGACCTGGAGACCGAACAGCTCACCAGGGCGCAGACCGCTTCCTGCCCCGAGAACGACAAGCAGCCTGTACCGGTCGGGCAGGGCCTTTGCGAGGGCATGGATCTGCCCTGCCGTAAGAGGGGCGATCTCCGTGTGCGGGACCTCCGGCCCTTTGAGGCCGCCGCAGGGTGACGTCGGAATGAGCTGGTCGCGGGCAGCCGCGTGGAACACAGCTGCAATCTTCTGTTGCACCTTCCTGGCAGTACGGGGGGCCAGCCCGTGGACCCGGACCAGACCGGTCAGCCAGGCTTGCAGCTCCCCCGGCCGGATCGACATCAGCCGCCGGTCGCCGAACGTTGGATAGACATACAGCCGCAGGACGCTCTCGACATCCCGCGCGGTGGTCGCCCGATGCGGCTGCGCCTTGCGCCACTGCTCGGCGTACCCCTTGAACGTGATCTTCTGGTCACGAGGATCGACATACCGCCCCCTGGCCAGATCCGTAGTGATCTCGGCTGCGCGACGGTCGACGTCCGGCTTCCTAGCGAAGTTCTCCTTTCGCTGCTCGCCCTGGGCGTCGCGGTACCGGACCTGCCAGCGCATGCCCCTGCCGTGGTCGGCGGAGGGTACGACCTTCGTCGTCTTGGTGCGGTGCTCCGCGCACGGCTTGTCGTCGGGGCCTGGCCGGGCCTTGTGCCACCGGTCAACTACCTGGGCCATCCTCCTCGCCCTCTTCCTCTTCCCTGGTGTCCGTGTCCATGAATTGATCAGCCGCCTTCTCGTGCACCCCTGGGTGCTGTCGACGAAACTCGCCTTCGCTGAGGTACGGGCGGTTCTCCGCTAGCCAGTTGAGGAGGCCGATGAAGTCGTCTTCCCGCACGTCCTCGGGAGGCGGTGCGGAGGCGTGCATCCAGCGCCACGCCCCCTGCCAGGAGACTGTCTCTCCTGGCAGCAGTGGCACCGGTTCGCGCTCGTCTCTGCCCGGCAGCATGAGCGTGACCGGCGAGACTTTCAGGGCTCTGGCCAGGGCAACAAGGTCATCCACGTCCACCCGCCGGTCACCCTTCTCGATCTTGCTGATGACAGACGCCCGCATGGGCCGACCCACTTCGGTCATCCGGTCCGCCAACTTCCGCTGGTCCCAACCCCGTTGCCTCCGGATCTTTGCGATGTTGGCAGCTACGCGTTCGCCGGTGGGTCCTGTCTCTACAGGTCGAGTCGCCATAATCGAGATTCTTACCCCTTCTTGACGATTCGGTCAAGTGCCCGTAGCTTCGAACCCAGTCGCGATATCGACGAAGGGATCTCGAAGATGGAGAACAAGTCGCTGGCCACCGCCAGGGAGGTGGCCGACTACTTCCACGTCCCGCTCAGGACGATCTATCAGTGGAACTACCTCGGTACGGGGCCGACACCGATCAAGGTCGGGCGGCACGTCCGCTACCGGTGGACCGAGGTCGAGAAGTGGCTCGACGAGCAGTCGCGGGACAACGCCGCATAAGCCCCCCGATCCCCCAAAGGAGGTCCGCACGCCTTCGCGATCACGAAGGACAACCACATGGCACAGACAGCAGAAGGACCCCCCTTCGCCCAGTCGGGAGGCCCTTCCAAAGGAATAGATCCTGTCTCCGTACCCAGGGTAAACCCCTCCGAATGGGTGGCCGCCAGCTTCGCCGAAGTGGGCACCGACGAGACGATCAGGCGCATTGCCGCCCTGCTCGACACCGACCCCGATCGCCACGACGCCCTGTGCGCCGCGTACGAAGCACACCCGGAGGTCCAGCGGCTGTGGGCACAGCTCGCAGCCGACGTCTATATGAACTCCGAGCCGCCGGTCCGCGACCGGTACACGAAAGCAGCACTCTCGCGCGAGGCCGGCAAGGTACGCACCGCACCGGAGGGCACGCGCAACATGACCCTGAACGAGGCCGCGTTCGCGCTCGGCACCCTGGTCGGCGCTCCCTGGAACGACCTCACGGCCGAGACGGTGGAGGATGCGCTGAGCGAGGCCGCCGCCGCGTGCGGACTTCCGCTGAGAGAGGCAGCCTGCACCATCCGCAGCGGTCTGCGGGCGGGAGCCCGGAAGCCCAGGCCGCAGCCAGAGGGCAAGGCTGAGATGGAGGGCAGCGAAGCTGCGCCGCCGGATGAATCCACGAACAGGAATAGCCGCAGCCTGGACGGTGCTCCCGCTGTGTGCGGAATGGAGCTGACCGCCTTCCTCGCCGAGGTGCCCGAGGAGCCCGACTGGCTCGTTCCTGGACTGCTGGAGCGGCAGGACCGCTTGATCCTTACGGGTCCCGAGGGCAAGGGGAAGAGCACCCTGCTGCGGCAGATCGCGGTGCAGCTCACTTCCGGACTGCACCCCTTCGGCGGTGACACGCTGGCGGCACCGCTCCGCGTACTGCTGGTGGACCTGGAGAACTCGCCGCGGCAGGTCCACCGGAAGATACGGCCCCTGCACGTGGCTGCCGGAGACAGGTACGGCGGGGGTTTGGTCGTCGCCGTGCGCGGCGAAGGACTCGATCTCACCGACTGGGGCGGGCAGATCCTTGAGGCCGAGGTGGCCGCTGCCCGGCCCGATGTATTGATCATCGGGCCGCTGTACAAGATGGAGCCCGACGGCGACGATCACAAGGACTCGGCAAAGATCGCCCAGCGTTGGCTCGACAAGATCCGCACGCGGTATGGCTGCGCGATCATTCTCGAAGCCCACACCCCCCATGCCTCGAACGGCGGTGCTCGCCCCACGCGCCCCTACGGCTCGTCTCTCTGGCTCCGCTGGCCCGAGTTCGGTGTCCATCTGGCCGACAACGGGATGCTCTCTCACTGGCGCGGCCAGCGTGATGAACGCTCCTGGCCGCCCATGTTGCAACGTGGCGGTCAGTGGCCGTGGACGCCTGTGACGCGTCCTCGCGACCTTCTCTGGTCCCGCATCGCCGACCTGTGCGCTGAGGCCGGGGAGCAGCTCTCTGAGCGTGACCTGTCGCAGCTGACGGGGGAGTCCAAGACGGCCGTCCATCGTGCGATCGGCGAGCACCGAAGCGAGTGGGAAGCCCTCTCCGGAGGTGTATCCGGATGACCGCGCAAGGAAGCTGGTCCAGCGGTCCATGCGTGTGGTCCACCTACCTGACCAGCGAAAACGGCAAGGTGGACCGCATTTCGCGGTCCACCCCACCAATGCACCCCCTCTGACCTGCGGTGGTCCAGCGGTCCACGTGGGCCCCTTACAGGGGGCCTCTAGGTGGACCAGGCCCCCAAGGGGCAGTCCCGGAAGATCGCGAAGAAGCAGGGCAGCAATGAAGCAATGAAGATCCACATCTCAGTCCCCACTGCACACAAGGAGGCCCTGAACAAGATCAGCAAGGAAGGCAAGATCATGAACATCAACGACTTCGACTGCCGTCTCGACATGACCGCGAAGGACCACCACGCCGAGGCCGCATTCCGGGGCAGCTCGTCCGGCGGCAACGTGCAGGCGATCCTCGCGGTGGACGACACGCTGCGCACCCTGGTAGCCCTCCAGGAACGTCAGACGCTGGCCTTGGAGCGCCTCGCAGCAGCCATCGAGGCAACGACTCCCGCGCCAGCCTCGCAGGCCCCCCTGCGGCTGGCTGTGAGCTGGACGGAGGGCACCGCGTGAATCGCCCCATCGTCCTCCCCGATGGCTCACTGGTCGTGCCCAGCCGCGACAAGAAACTTGTCGTCGACGCTCTGTGCGACTTGCTCGCCCCGCGCCACGCGAATGCTCCGGTAATCCGTGCCCGGCTCCGCGCCATCATCGACGCCGCCCAGGAAACCGGCAATGCGGCAACCCTTTCGGGCGCTACTCCGGAAAACTTGAATTCGAAGTTGGGCTCGGCTGAAGCTGCGCGGGTTCTCGGGGTAAATCCTCGCAGGATCCGCCAGCTCGGCCAGGAACTCGGCGGAACCCGGCTGCCTAACGGGCGGTGGGAATTCGATGCCGCTCTGGTCTACGCCGAGGCGCTGAAGCGAGGGAGGGTGGCATAGGTGGAGTATAAGCGGGCGTTCGACGCGCACGGCAGGGAATACGTCGGCGGAGTCGAAATCAAGTCGGAGACCTCGGGCCGGATCGAGGCCGTCTTCGCGACCCTCAATGTCGTCGACCTGGACGGGGACGTAACGACCCCTGGCGCGTTCACCGAAGGTGCCCCGGTCATGATTTCCGACTGGAATCACACCTCGTGGGGTGCTGCGAAGCCGGTCGGCAAGGGCTTCATCTACGAAGACGGCAACGATGTGGTCCTCGAAGGCCAGTTCTTCATGAACACCACGCACGGCCGGGACGCCTTCGAAACCGTGAAGGAACTCGGCGAGCTGGCCAGCTTCAGTTACGGCTTCGACGTGGACGACTCGAAGCAGGCCCCGCCCGACAGCTCGTACGGACGGCAGCACCGGCGCACCCTCCGCAAGATGACCGTCCACGAAGTGAGCCCCGTTCTGGTGGCAGCGGGCGTGAATACGAGGCTCCTCGCGGTGAAGAGTGACCGGCGGCGCGGGGGCATCGCCGGCACGTCCCTCGACGCTGCTGCGAAGGCCGAACTCCAGTCTCTTCGCGATGAGTTCATGCGCGACGAGTTCAACGAGCTGAAGCGGCTGCGGAATCGCTTCTACGACGATGTCGCGTACGCCCAGGTGCTGGACGAACTCCGGGGCATCGCGGTCACAGAAGGCTTCCTGGCGGGCTACCGCGAGGTGGGTGGCTCCGAGGTACCGGCCAAGGCCCGCGAGGCAGCCACAGCCACCCTCGCCCGGCTCCACGCCCCCGGTGTCACGGTGCGCTGGTTCACCGAGGAGAGCGACCCGGCCAGGGTCGAGTTCACAGACACGAAGATCGCAGGGTTCTGCCGTCCGCAGGCCGTGCCGGACGAGATCTGGCTCCGCTCCGACCTCGGCACGGAGAAGACCGTCGAGATCTGCGCCCACGAGATCGCCCACCTGGGCGGCGCAGACGAGGACACCGCTCAGATGGCCGGACTCGCGGCCCTGTTCGAGAGGGGGCGGCCCTGATGAGCGCCCTGCCCTCCCGGGACCACGTTGTGGCCGCGCTGGCGCTGCTGCGTGCCTTCAATGCGAGCGACAAGGAAGCGGTTCGCGTGCTGATGGCCACCACGGCGCACCGCAGCCTCGTCATCGGCCTGCTGGCGATCAATGCTGCGGTCCTTGGTGCCCGCGCCGACGACGAACAGCTCGATACCGAACTCGCCTCGCTACAGGACGCCCTATTCGCCGAAGAGCTGGAGGGATGACATGCGAACACCCACTGAAAGCAAGGGAGTTATTACCATGCCCGAATACGCCAGCCCGACCGAGGCCAAGCAGGGTGAGCTGCTGCGCGACGTTCTGGAAATCCAGGACGTCGAGCGGGACACGCATCCCAACCAGCTCTATACGCTGCGAACTCGCCTCCTGAATCTCGACACCGAGGAAACCCAGTACGTCATCGACGCGATCAACCGGGCGAAGCGCATCGCGGTCAAGAAGGCCCTCAACACCGGAGGTGGATCATGAGCCGCGTCACCAGGAAGATCGAGACCTGCGAACACTGCGGCCGGGAAATCGGCGAACTCTCTTGCAGGGAAGTCAAGCTGGGCTTCTTCTGCATGATGCGCGGCCTTCAGCTCGATGACAGCAAGCTCGTCCACCCCACCGTCGAGATCAGCCGCGAGGAGCAGAAGGTCCTCGACGCCTTCGCTCCTGCCATCGCCGAGGCCGCGAAGATCGCCGAAGAGGCCAGGGCGAACCACACCGAGGCGGAACAGCGCCACTTCCAGGCGGCAAGGGCCGCTGTGCGTGCGGGAGTCGACGACCGGGCGACCCCCGCGATCCTCTCCGCCTCCGGCCGTGGCTTCCTCGCCCGCGACGACTCCGACGTGACGTTGACGATCGACCGTGGCTTCATGCGCAAGCCCGTCGACGCCATCAAGAACGCGAAGATCCGCAAGGAGAACGTCGCCGCCCGCGAAGCCCTCGCCGACGCCGAGACGGCCCTGCACAAGGCACGCGCGTACCTGGGCGGACTGGAGCAGAACCAGGACCGTGCCCTGCGGGCCGCCTGCGACGACGCCGACTGGGGCCTGCTCGCGCCGGGGGCAGCGGCGCCGTGAATCTGAGGGTCTGGCCCCTTCGCCGTTTCCACCTCTTTCCGGCGAAGGGGCTGGCTCCAGCTATATGGGGGCGGATCTCATGAAACCCTTCGTTCTGCACTGCAACGGCTAGAAAGCCTTGGTGCGATTGAAGTCGGTGATGTTGAGCTTGACATCCGAGGTCTTCAGCGTGGTGGGGAATTCACCATTTGCTGTTTGGCCAGGCTGCACGTCGTTTTCCAGCTGAGTGCCGTTCGCTACTCTGGTGCTGTTAGCGTCGACGGCTTCCCAGTCCCAGGAGTAGTTGGACTTCTCGGAACTGTTGTTCTTGATCGTCCACGTTACCCATATGCTCGTGATCCCAGCCTGCGAGCGATCATCGATCTTGAAACTGAGGAGATCCTGGCGCTCGTTGGCTTCAGGTTCTTCCCGACCACCTTGGGGCTCTTCGCCGCCCTCATTGGTCTGTGTTTCCTGGGTCGGAGCCGGTGTGGACTCACCGTCTTCAGTGGTGCAGCCACCCAACGCTAGCCCGCTGACAGCAGCCAATGACACAAATGCTGAGACAATACTCCGGTGCTTCATGGTGTACCTCTTTGCGGTCCTACCACTAGGTGTACTCCTGTCCAGCGCCACTCGCGCTAGCCCCCGAGCCTGGCCGCCGGATGGCATGCGTTCATCAGCACCGATCTCCGAGCACTGGGATCTCCGCTGCCGAATAGAGCACACGGGGGCTTATCTGGGGGGTGGGGGGTCCGCATGAATTAGAACGAGGCCACTGACCCCCGCCCAGTCAGCGTTTTCTCTCTCTATTCCACGATGCAGAACCGATCAAGGTGTGACCCGGCCATGGAACCTTCGACGTGACGATCAACCTGCCTTGGTCTCGCCGACCTTCAGCTCCTCCGGGGAGAGAGTGCGACCATGCGAGATGGACATAGTCATCGCCGTCATCGTGCCCACGAGCACAGGGGTGTTGGCCTTCCGCAGTGCGGCCATCTCGTCTGCTCCCTTAGCCTCGAAGGGGCACAGCGAGCAGACGAAGCCGTTCGCGGAGTAGTGCGTATCCGTGCCCGTCCGACCGACCGGCTCGAAGGTCAGGAGGGCCTGTCCGCCGCAGGCGGGGCAGTCACCGCCCGAAGTCTGTAGGGCGACGACGTCGCCCTCCATGAGCACGACCGACGAGACTAGCCCTTCTTCCTTGCGGGGCTGGAGTGCCTTGAGGGCGCGCTCTTTGTACTCCGCCGGGAGACGTGCGAACTGGTCCTCAAAAGCGTGGCGCGCCTGGGTGATCCGAAGCTGCACGTCCCGGAAGACCTGGTCCTCCTGCTCGTTCACGGCGGCCTTGACGGCCTCCGTCCACCGTTCCCAGAAGACGTCCAGCGGTTTGCCGAGATCGCCAAGCAGCGTCTCGATCGTCCGGGCGAGGGGAGAGATCATCCCCTTGGCCTGGAGGCTGTCGCTGGCGGCGTGGGCCGCCCCATCGCGCATCGCGATCAGCAGGTCCAGCTGAGCGTCCGCCTGGAGCACGCCGATCTTCCGGAGGCGGGCGATGGCACCCTTCGCCCCGACGGTGCGGACCTTCTCCTCGTCCACCTGGAGGTAACCGCCGAAGAACAGCAGCATGTCCTCGTTTCGAGGTTCCGCGATGTAGATCGGGTTCTTTGAGACCAGGACCGCCTTGGCGAGCAACTCAACCGCGACACCGGCGTGGAGGGCGAACTCGTTGTACTCCGGGCGGCCATGGTCGTCCATGGCCTTGTGGGCGGCCTTCTTGGCACCCTGGAAGAAGCTCTCGAAGGAGAGCGCGTCGTTCATAAAAACAGGACGGTAGTCGCCTTGTAGTACAGACTGCGACCAGATTCTTGGAGGCGAAGGCTCCCAGGACCTCAGCCCAGAGAATCGAGGGCTCTGCTGATGCGGTCCCTCGCCTCGCGTCCGTGGACCGCTATCCGGGACAGCTTGGCGAACGCCCTCAGGTACGTGCGGATCTCGCCGGGGGCCGTGATGTTGACCTCGGCCGTCAGCGTCTCCACGGCCACCTGGACGTCATCGAAGGCGTAGAAGGCTTCCAGTGGCCACACCGTGCGCCGGGCCGTGAAGGGGATTATCCCAAGGGAGATGTTCGGCCGGGCCATGATCTCCAGCAGGTACCGGAGCTGCCGGGCCATCGCGTCGTCGTCGCAGACCCGGTAGTAGAGGACCGTCTCTTCCAGCAGCAGAGCGAACCGGTGGTTGCCCTCGTGGACGACGCGGGACCGGTTCAACCGTGCCTGCACGGCGTCGGCCACGTCATCAGGGGTGCCCTGGAAATCCGTGATGGCCCTCAGAAGCCCGGCCGCGTAGTCGGCGGTCTGGAGCATGCCGGGAACCACGTTCGAGGCGTAGACGCGAAAGTGAGCCGTCCGCTCGTACAGCGGGACGGTCTTCTCGTGGACGCGCCGCATGCCGTCCCGGTGGATCTGCCGCCACTGGACGTACATGGACTCGGCGGAGCGGGAGGCAGCGATCAGATCCGCTGCCTGATCCTCAGCGTCACAGGCCCGGCACCATGCCCGGATGTCCTCGTCGGATGGCGCGGTCTTGGCCCGTGCTATGCGGGACGCCTTGGACTTGTGCCAGCCGCAACGCGTCGCCAGTTCAAGCCCACTCAGCCCGGCATCCCTCCGGATCTCGTCCAGGCGAGAAGCAATGGCCGCACGGGCAGCCTGGGCGGTGGACAGCGGGGACGTAGGCATGAACTGGCGTACCGGGCTTTCAGATGGCGTACTTCTCGTGCGGGATGGCGCGCTCCCAGACAGCGTCGAACGCGGTCGAGCACAAGCGGGCGACCGCCGGCTCGTCCGTCTGGTCGGTGTGCACCCAACGTCCTGCGCCATCAAAGACGTTGAACTGAACCACGCGGCCGTCGAAGAGCCAAAAGTCGTTGCCCGGCAGCGCGAGTTCCGATGTTTGCCGCCTCGGAAGCCAGCGGATCTCCTCGCCTGCGGCGACGTTGGTGAAGGTGAACGAGTGCTCGTAGCTGATGTACTCGCTGACCGGCTCGGAGACGATGCGGGCGCGGCGCATGACGACACCCTTCGCGGTGACCTCCTGAACCAGATCGAGCCACGGACGCCACCATGACTCGCGGTCACCGGGGTCGAGCCGGTGACCTCGCTTCCATGCCGCGAACCCGTCGTCCTCGTTCGAGATCGCGTACACGTCGCGCATCTCAAGGTGCACGGCGGAGTGCTCCACGGAACGGATCAGGTCCGCAAAGCTACTGAGGCTCTGCGCCATCAAGTGCCTCCCTCAGCAGCGGAATCATGCGCTGCGGTAGCCGGATCACGCCCTCATAGTCCGGAAGCGGGCTGTCCTGGACGGTCCGGGCGAGCGTGTCGGCATCGGCCGTCACACCCTGGATGACGAGATCCTGCGTCTTCTCATCCACCCACACGGCCGGGCATCCGTGATCTCCGGACTCTGGATCTTTGCCGACGAACCGTAGCTCCATTGCCTCTCCCAACGTCGAGCCGGTTGCTGCTGGTTGCACGGTGAGCCTCACCTGGGCGGAAGATGTGGTCAAGGGCACCCATGCCCCTCGTGCAACCGCGTGCAACTTCGTGGACCGGCCAGTGTTCGCCTACCTACGGTCCTTCAACCGGAGTCACACGAGTCGGGGAGCGTCCATGGTCACCAAGCACAAGACAACCCAGGAGCCGCCGGTGGAGCTGCCGGTCGGCTTCAACGCTTGGCTGCTGGACTGTGCGCCGGTCCCCGGCTGCAAGGTATGCGCTGCGAACTGGAAGCAGCTCACCATCGCGAAGAACAAGGACGACATCACGCAGGCTGCGAAGCATGCCACCGAGATCCGCGACCATGCCGGGGGCGGGCACTCGTGACGATGGACATGCAGACCTATCGCGATGGCCGTAAGCAGGCCACGGACGCAGCGGAGGCAATCAGGGAAGCCCTGGCCGGTCTAGGCCTCCCCGAAAGCGTCTGGGGCGGCGTGCGCCCGATGGTCACCCACAGCGGCAAGCCGTACGTGCACCTGGGCATGGTGCGCGCGGCTGTGGCCGAGCGGATGGCCGAGGCCATGCGGACCCCGGCGGCCTGAGAGAGTCCGCCCGCCCTACCGCACTCGTCGAGCGGTAGGAGCTCAGTTCGTACAGCTTCCTCGCGAGCGGGGATTCCTGCTGGCTCGCATGGACGCTACGGTTTCCCCCGATGCCGTGAACCGGGGGGATTGGTGGTCTCTAAGTACATTGCCGACGTATGCGTGACCTGTGGAGCCAAGATCAGAGTTCATGCCGCGTCCGGCTTCGTTGCGACACACTTTCGGCCTGATCAAGGCAGGATCTGCCCAGACTCATCGACGAAGCGATACAGGCCGGATCGGCGGGAGAACCACGGCACCCCGCGCCGCTTGAAAACCGTCGGGCGACCAGATGAAGGGCCTGAGCTCCGACGCACATTCGTAGCGCCTCCGGAGGAGTTCCCGGAGTGGGATGGCGCAGTGCTGCCGTCGGTCGCTCTCTCCGCGGATGGGCGTGTGGCCGTGTGGGCCCCTCGCCGGACCCAAGCCCGCATGGAAGAGCTCATCGCGCAGTGCCTGTCGAGCAGGGTGCACCTGGACTGGGATCCAGGCCAGAAGTGCTGGACGGTTGCAAGCGCCCACTTCATCAAACTGGCGAGGGCTCTTCTTCGGCGTTACCCGCATATCGCAGTCGGTCGCCAGTACGACAGCACAGAGGAGTGCAAGACCATTTGCCTCAATGCCCGAGGCCACATCTGTACGTGTTCGTGTAGGGCCCGGAACCACGGACACGGCAGGTGGATGGACGGATGGCGCATCAAGGGGGAGATCAATCACGTCGTTAAACAACAAGAGTGGAACTGGATCTCTGTAGAGCAAGACAGCTAAAGCTGGCAGCGCGACTCACTCCTCGGCGTCACGCCGCGCTTGTAGACGAGGGCACATTCAGGGCACATTCAGGCGAGAACCGCCGCAAAACGATGCGATCCAATGAGGGGCGTTCTCGCACGTCAGCCACGCATCTCCGGCATCGGCCCAGGTAGCCGACGTGCCCAAATCAGTTGTGGGCGAACTCACCTGTGCTGTCACCGGTTCGGCTGGTGGTGGGCCTTCGCGGCGCACGCGCGTGCGACGCCGAGGCTCGCCACGACAAGAATTGTGGAGCGCGCGTGAGTGTTGTCACCAATGTGTCTAAGGTAATACGACGACGTGTGACGAACCAGAAACACACAGACATAAAAGCAACACACATCCCTTA